>DASUZN010000194.1:0-2179 GCA_036376855.1 Gaiella sp.
CGGCGCTCCGCGTGCTCTGGCACGCGACCGTCCAGTCGCTGCGGGTGATCGCGCCGGTCCTGCCCTTCCTGTCGGAGCACCTCTGGCAGGTGCTCGTCCGCGAGCCGTGCCCCGACGCGCCGGACTCGGTCTTCCTCGCCGGCTGGCCGGTTGCGCCGCAACCCGACACGTCGGCGCTCGCTGCGATGGCCGATGCCCGCCGCATCGTCGATCTGGGCCGGGTCGCGCGGTCGAGCTCCGGCGTCAAGCTGCGCCAGCCGCTCGCGCGGCTCGTCGTCGAGGGCGCCTCACCCGCCCACGACCTCGTCGCGATCGTGCGGGACGAGCTCCGCGTGAAGGACGTCGCGCTGGGCCACGTCGAGGCCGAGCTCGTGGTGAAGCCGAACCTGCCCGTCCTCGGCCCGAAGCTCGGGGCGTCGCTCGGCGCCGTCCGCTCGGCGCTCGCGGCCGGCGAGTTCGAGGACCTCGGCGAAGGCCGCTTTCGCGCAGCCGGGCACGAGCTCTCGCCCGAGGAGGTGCTCGTCGAGCGATCGGGGCGCGACGGCTGGGCGATCGCTTCGTCCGACGGTGTTACGGTCGCGCTCGACACGGCGGTCGACGAAGGCCTCGAGCGCGAAGCGCGCGTCTACGAGCTGATCCACCAGGTGAACACGATGCGCAAGGAGGCAGGTCTCGCGCTCACCGACCGTATCGCGCTGACCATTCCGGCGGTGGATGCGGACCTGCTCGAGCAAGCGGACTGGATCAAGCGGGAGACGCTCGCCGTCTCGCTCGAAGCGGACGGCGAGAGCGTCGTGCTCGAGAAGGCCTGACTACGGCCGTCGCTCGGCGAGCTGCAACTCGCGCCGGAGCTCGACCGGAAGCCGGAAGGTCACGTCCTCGTCCACCATGCGGTGCGACTCGATCCGCTCGACGCCCCGGGCGCGGAACCAGTCGCACACGCGGGTCACGAGCCGCTCGGGCGCCGAGGCGCCCGACGTGATCCCCACCGTCTCGATCCCGTCCAGCCACGCCTCGTCGATCTCCGCCTCGTCGTCGATCAGGTGCGACGGCACGCCCGACGCACGGGCGACGTCGACGAGCCGGTTCGAGTTCGACGAGTTCCGGGAGCCGATCACGAGCAGCAGGTCGATCTCGCCGAGCATGTCCTTGACCGCCCACTGGCGGTTGGACGTCGCGTAGCAGATGTCCTCCTTCTTCGGCCCGACGATGGCGGGGAAGCGGCGGCGGAGCGTTCCGATGATCTCGGCGGTCTCGTCGACGGACAGGGTGGTCTGCGTCACGTATGCGACGGGAGTGCCCGGCGGCAGCTCCAGCGCCTCGGCCTCGGCGACGTCCTGGACGAGGATCGTCGCGTCGGGCGCCTCGCCCATCGTGCCGACGACCTCCTCGTGACCCTCGTGCCCGATCAGGAGCACCGTGTGGCCGGCGGCGGCGTAGCGCTTCGCCTGGACGTGCACCTTCGTCACGAGCGGGCACGTCGCGTCGATCACGTCGTGCTCGAGCTCGCGCGAGGCCGCGTGCACGGACGGTGCGACGCCGTGCGCCGAGTAGACCACCGTCGCGCCGCGCGGCACGTCTGTCTCCTCCTCGACGAAGATCGCGCCGCGTGCCTCGAGGTCGCGCACGACGTGGATGTTGTGGACGATCTGCTTGCGCACGTACACCGGCGCGCCGTAGTGCTCGAGCGCGCGCTCGACCGTCTCGACGGCGCGCTCGACCCCTGCGCAGTAGCCGCGGGGTGAGGCGAGGAGGACGCGCATGGCCACGAGCCCCAGGGTACTCAGCGTGACGTCTGCGCGAGCACGACTCCCACCAGCACGACCGCGCCCCCGACGAGCTGGACCGCGGAGAGCGTCTCGCCGAGCCACACCCACGCGACCAGCGCCGCGAGCAGGACCTCGATCATCGAGATGGTCGCCACCCGGGTCGCCGGGAGGTGGTGAAGCGCGCCGAGCGAGAGCACGAAGGGCAGGATCGTGCCGAGGACGATCATCCAGAGGCAGAGCGCCCACACCGGCGCGTCGACCGAATCCAGCGCCCCCTCGAGGGACACGGTCGTGCCGAGGGCGTCGAAAGGGAAGCCCCACCACGGCTGGAGCACCGCCCAGAAGAGCGCCGCCACGCCGAGCGACAGGCACGTGAGCGAGAGCGCGTCGCGGCGCGCGGTCTGGTGCTC
>DASUZN010000195.1:0-5593 GCA_036376855.1 Gaiella sp.
GTTCTCGACGAACACCGAGGCGGGCGCCGTAAGGCCTTCAACACCCTCGGACGTCATCGTCGCCTGCGCGGTGCCTTGGAACAGGTCCTTCCAGATCACGTCGCTCGCTTCGAGCCGGCTCCCCCAGGCGGCGAGCTGATCGCCCGCTGCGGCCTGGTCGTCGGTGTCCTTCGTCGCCCGGAAGGTGTCGAGCAGCCCCTGGAGACCCGTGACCCGCAACTGCAGCGCCTCGACGGCGTGCCCGTTGGCCGGGGTGAGCGGGCCTGGCGGGCTCAGGTCGCGAGCGCGCTCGACGTCGAGCTGCTGGCGCTGGACGAAGCCGCCGAGCTTCGTCTCGAGCTCGGTCTGCGTGAGCCCGGGGGTGGTGAGGAGGGTCGCAAGATCGGCGCCGACCTTGGCGGAGTCGTTGCCGACCTCGCCGACGCTCGCGAGGTAGTCGCCGTAGGCCGTCTGCTCGTCCGTCCCGGCGCAGCCCTGGACCCAGACCGCGAGCAGGACGACGACGAGGATCGCGAGCGCGACGAGCCCCGCGAGTCGGAGCAGAGGCGTGATCCCGTGCGGTGCTCGGAACTGCGGCCCGCGCGGCCCGCGACCGCCCCCGCCGCCCTGCGGCCCGCCGCCGGACCCTCGTCCACCCGTGCGGGACGGCGGCGCGATCTCGCGCGTCTCGTCGTCGACGAAGTCGAAATCGAGGATGTCGTCGTCGTGCACGGTCACGGTCAAACCCCGGCCGGGCCGGTGGCGCTCGACGTTCGGTCGAACGCCTCTAGCGGTCGAGTGTACGGGAGATTCGGCGGCGAAGGACGTTCCCCTGGCGCGGCGAAGGACGGTTATCGGTGTCGTCCGCAGCCTTTGCACTCCCCGACCGAGCGCTCGTCCTCGACCGCTACCGACCGCTCAAGCCGCTCGGTCGCGGGGGCTCGGGATCCGTGTGGCTCGCCTCGGACGAGCAGACCGGGCTCGAGGTCGCGCTGAAGATCGTTCCGCGCGAGGGAAAGCGGGCAGCGCGCGCGGCGCGCGAGATGGAGGCCGCTTCCCGGCTGCGGCACGAGCGCTGCGTCCGCGCCTACGACTTCGGCGGCGACGCGGGCCACGTCTACATCGCCTACGAGTACGTGCGGGGGAGGACGCTGCGCGAGGTGCTGCGTGCGGAGGAGACCGACGACGCGGCGGCGGTCGAGATCGCCGCGCAGATGCTCGACGGGCTCGCACACGCGCACCGTCGCGGAATCGTCCATCGCGACGTCAAGCCGTCGAACGTGCTCCTGGAGGACACCGACGACATCTCGGTGCGGGTGCTCGACTTCGGGCTTGCGCAATTCGACGAAGCGGACACCCTGACCGCCGTCGGCGACGTTCCCGGCACGCTCGCGTACATCTCGCCGGAGCGGCTCTCCGGCAAGGAGGCATCGGAGCGAAGCGACGTGTGGGCGGTCGGCGTGATCCTCTGGGAGGCGCTCGCCGGCAGCCATCCCTTCTGGGGCGTTCCGCTCCCCCAGGTCGCGTCGACGATCGCGTCCGGAGCGCCACCGCTTTCCGCACGTCGGGGCGACCTTCCGCGGCGCCTGCTCGCGGCCGTCGACGCGGCGCTCTCGGTCGATCCCGCCAAGCGGCCGCAGGCGGCCCGGCTCGCGGCCGACCTGCGCGAGGCGTTCGTCGTGCCGCTTGCGCGATCACGTCCCGAGCGCAAGCCGCAGCGGGCTCCCCGAGTCGCGAAGCCACCCCGTCCGAAGGCCGCGCCCGCCCCGCTCTGGCAGCGCCTGGCCCCGGCGGGCATGGCGTCGCTCGCGACCGTGGTCGGCGGCTCGCTCCTGCCCTTCTGGCCCGGGCTGCTGCTCGCCGCGCTCGCCGTCGCGGCGGGCGTGGCGGCGTTCCGTGCGCCACGGCTCGGCCTCGCGGTTGCCCTCGCAGCGCCGATCTTCCCGCTCGGGAACGTCGCGCAGGCGGCAGCGATCGTCTACGGCGTCCTCGCGCTCGGATGGTTGGCTGTGACCTGGCGCGACCCTCGAGCGGGCCTCGCGTTCTGGGCCGGCCCCATCCTGAGCGGGCTCGGTCTGCTCCCGCTCCTGCCGCTGGCCGTCCAGCCCGCTCGCGGCTGGTGGCGCCGCGGAATGCACGCCGGGGCCGGGGTCTGTGCGGCGGCCGCCGTCGCCGGGCTTTCCGGCAAGGCCCTCCCGCTGACCGGGACCGTCGTCGGCGACCTCGGGATCGCGGAGACCGAGCGCCCGACCGACGTCCTCAACGCGCTCGGCGCGCTGCTCGGCGACTCGACGGCGATCGCGACCACCGCGCTCGCGCTCGGGATCGTGGCGGCGCTTCTCCCGTGGGCGACGTCGCGGGGGCGATGGGGCATCGCAGGGCTCGGCGCCCTCCAGCTGACGCTCGTGTTCGCGTGGGCGCCCTCGATCCCGTGGGTCGGCCTCGTCTTCGGCACCTGGCTCCTCTGCGGCCTGCTCGTCGCGCGACCGTATCTCGGCACGATTCTGCGACGGAGTGGCGGCTAGACTCGCCCAGGGGAGGCGCCCCCTGTCATGAGCGTTCTGCGCGCAATCGAGAGCACCATCGAGGGCCTCTTCGAGGGGGTCTTCGGTCGTGCCTTCAGGACACACGTCCAACCTGTCGAGCTGGCCCGGAAGCTGGCGAAGGAGATGGACGAGCACCGCTCGGTGTCCGTCTCCCGGGTCTACGTGCCGAACGAGTACACGCTCTACCTGTCACCCTCCGACCGGGCACAGTTCGCAGCGTACGAGGGGTCGCTCGTCGGCGAGCTCCAGGAGTACCTCGTCGAACACGCCCGGCGCGAGGGCTACGCCCTGCTCTCGCCGCCGCGTGTGTTCCTCGAGAGCGACGAGGACCTCGCGATGGGCGAGTTCGGGATCGCGACGCGCGTCGCGCAGCCGGACGAGCGCGACGCCTCGTCCACGGCGCTACCGGCGCCCGTCCCCTCGGTCGCCGTACCGGCGCCGGCTGTACCGGTCGTCGAGCCGCCCCCCGCGACGATGGTCTACCGGCCGGAGGTCCCGCTCACGGTCGACGACGGGCCGCCGGAGGAGGTCGTGCGCGAGCGTGTCACGCTGACCGTGGACGGCAGGACGATCCCGGTCACGACGGGGAAGGTCGTCGTCGGCCGTTCGCGGGAATGCGACGTTCGGGTCGACGACGGGAACGTCTCTCGCCGCCACTTCGAGCTCGTGCAAGAGGGGCCGACGACGTGGGCCGTCGCGGACCTCGGCTCGACGAACGGCACCGAGGTCAACGGGCGACGGGTCTCGGGACGCATGCGGCTCGACGACGGCGACCGCATCACGATCGGCGGGACCGAGCTCGTCTTCGGCCGCTCGCTGCGGTGACCATGGCCGTCACGGTCGACGAGGCCCTCCTCGGGCTCAAGGTCGCGTTCCTCGTCCTGCTCTACCTCTTCGTCTGGCTCGTCGTCCGCTCGGCGACGCGCGGGCTCTCGGCCGGTGCCCCGCAGGAGAGCATCATCATCCCGGCCGCCGACGCTGCTGCGCTTCGCGCCGCGGCCGGCATCAGCGCCGCACGGCGGGTCGTCGTGCTGCAGAGCCCGGCACTCCAGCCGGGCACGTCGATCGAGCTGACCTCGAGCGCTCTCGTGGGGCGCGCGGTCGAGAGCACGATCCGCCTCGATGCCGACACGACCGTCTCGAGCCGGCACGCGACCATCGACAACCGGATGGACGGCCTCTGGGTCGAGGACGCGGGCTCGACCAACGGCACGTTCGTCAACGGCGCCCGCGTGACGAGCGCGCGCCTCCTCCAGCCGGGCGACGTGATCAGGATCGGGCACACGGATCTGCTCGTGGAGGCCCGCGCGTGATCGTCGGACGCGCGGCGGGCGTCACCGACACGGGGCGCAGGCGGCGGCGCAACGAGGACGCGTTCGTCTGCGAGCCGCCGCTCTTCGCGATCGCGGACGGGATGGGCGGCGCGCAGGCGGGCGAGCTCGCGTCGCGGCTCGCAGCCGCGGCAATCGAGGAGGCCGGCGCCGCGGCCGGCGACGCCGAGGCGGTGGCCCGCGCCGTGCGTGCGGCGAACGCCCGGATCTTCGAGCGATCCCTGACCGATCCGGCCGTCGCGGGGATGGGCACGACCGCCACCGTGGCGCTCGTCGACGAGCATGCGGGCACGCTGACCCTGGCGCACGTCGGGGACTCCCGAGGCTACCGCTACCGGGACGGCGTGCTCGAGCAGCTGACGACCGACCACTCGCTCGTCGCAGAGCTCGTCCGTACGGGGCGGCTGACCGAGGCCGAAGCGGCCGTCCATCCGCATCGCTCCGTCATCACGCGCGCGCTCGGCACGGAGGCGGAGGTCGAGGTCGACACACGCACCCTCGAGCTCGCGCCGGGGGATCTCGTCCTGCTCTGCTCGGACGGGCTCAGCGCGATGGTGCGCGACGACGAGATCGCCCGCCTGCTCGGGGAGTCCGATCTCGATCCGTATCAGGGCGCGGAGACGCTCGTCCGCGCGGCGAACGCCGCAGGCGGCGAGGACAACGTCACCGTCGTCGTCTTCGAGGTGATCGAGGGGACGCCGCGGTCGGCGCCCGCCGCTGCGCCCGAGGCGAGGCCAGAAATCCCGGCGCCGGCCGGTCCTGACGACGTGACCTCGGAGTCGGCGCTCGACGGCGTCCAGCGGCATGGCGCGGGCAAGGGCGGCCGCTGGCCCGCGCTGCTCCTGATCCTCGCGATCCTTGCGGTTGCGGCCCTCGCGCTCTGGTGGACCTTCCTGCGATGAGCGCCAGGAACCGCGAGCTCGCAACGCTGCTCCTGGCGGGCCTCGTCGCCTCGACGGCGTTTGCGAGCGCGTGGATCTCCGGGCTCGCGACGGTCGACTACGGCTGGCTGCCCTGGGCGGCCGTGCTCGGCGGGATCTTCCTCGTTGCGCACGCCGTCACTCGCTGGACGGTGCCCGACGCCGACCCCACCCTGCTGCCGCTCGTCGCGCTCATCTCGGCGATAGGGCTCGTCTTCGTCTACCGAATCGAGCCTCAGGACGGTCGCCGCCAGCTCGTCTGGATCGCCGTCGGTGTCGCCGCGTTCGCGCTCGTGCTCGTCTGGCTGCGCTACGACTACCGCGTCCTCGAGCGCTACAAGTACGTCTTCGGCATCTCGGCGATCGTGCTCCTGATGCTGCCGTCGGTGCCGGGGCTCGGGCAGCGGGTCAACGGGGTCAAGCTCTGGGTCGACATCGGCCCGCTGCGATTCCAGCCGGGCGAGATCGCGAAGATCTTCCTCGTCATCTTCCTGGCGGGCTACCTCCGTGACAAGCGCGAGGCGCTCGCGCGTGGGCGGCTGAAGGACTTCGGCCCGCTGCTCGCGATCTGGGGAGCCGCGATGCTCGTGCTCGTCCAGACATCGGACCTCGGCTCGGCGCTCCTCAACTTCGGGATCTTCCTCGCCGGGTACCTCCGGGACAAGCGCGAGGCCCTCGCGCGAGGACGGCTGAAGGACTTCGGGCCCCTGCTCGCGATCTGGGGCGCCGCGATGCTCGTGCTCGTCCAGACGAGCGACCTCGGCTCCGCGCTCCTCAACTTCGGAATCTTCCTCGCGATGGTCTACGTCGCGACGGG
>DASUZN010000196.1:0-2035 GCA_036376855.1 Gaiella sp.
CGTCGCAGGACGCAGCGTCTCGGCGAGACGTCGTGCGACGGGACGGGCGCCGTCGTCCTCGCGACGGAGGACGATCCGCGCCGCTCGGGTCAGCTCGAACGCGCCTCTCTCGGGCGCAACTGCAAGCGGCCTCGGGACGATCGCGGGGAACGCCGGCGCCCGGTCAGCCACGCACGGCGCCGGAGGTGAGACCGAACATGATCTTCCGCTGGACGAGCAGGAAGAAGACGATCACCGGGATCGCCGTGAGCGTCGAGGCGGCCATCAGCGCGCCCCAGTCGGTGTCGCGACTCGTCCCGTAGAAGTACGACAGCCAGACCGTCACCGTCTGCTTGGACTGGTCCGAGAGCAGCACGCTCGCGAAGATGTACTCGTTCCATGTCGTGATGAACGCGAACACGCTCGTCGCGACGAGCCCGGGAGCGACGAGCGGCAGCAAGATCCGTACGAACGCGCCGACCCGGCTCGACCCGTCGACCATTGCGGCCTCCTCGAGCTCCTTCGGGATGTTGAGCACGAAGCCGCGGAGCGTCCACACTGCGAACGGGAGCACGAAGGTCAGGTACGCGAGCGTCACGCCCGTCAGCGTGTTCGTCAGGTGGTACCGGGCGAGCACGACGTAGAGCGGGATGATGAGCCCCACGGATGGGAGCATGAGGATCCCGATCACCGCCACGATGAAGATCTTGCGGCCCGTGAAGCGGTACTTCGCGAGCGCCACGGCCGCCAGGAAGGCGATGGCCATCGAGGCGAGAACGGCGGCGAGCACGACGATCAGGCTGTTCTTGACCGTGTCCCAGAAGTACGGCCGCGCCATCGCGTCGCGGAAGTGGTCGAGCGTGGGCGAGGTCGGGAACCAGGTCGGGGTGATGCCGATGATCTCGTCGTCGGGCTTGAAGGCGGTGGTGACCATCCAGTAGACGGGGAACACGAGGACGACGAAGAGCGCGATCCCGACCACGTCCCAGGCGCGCCTCCGGATGAACCGCGAGCGAGCGCCGCGGCGAGGCCGCGCGGGGACGGGCACCGAGCTCATGCCCGCTCCCGGCGCCGGCAAAGCCGGCGCCTCCGCTCATTGGAGCCTCCGTCGAGCCTACGGCTCATGTCGCGTCTCCCATCCGCACCATGCGCCGCACGTAGAAGACGCTCAGCACGGCGACGATCAGGAGCATCAGGATCGAGATCGCCGCGCCGCGCCCGAAGTCGGAGTGCGCGTACCCCTCGATGTAGACGTAGACGCCCATCAGGTAGTTCGACGCGTCGACGTGCGACGCGCCGATCAGGAGGTACGGCTGGGTGAACACGCCGAAGTCCCAGATGATCGAGAGGCTCGTGAGGATCAGGAGGATCGGCTTCAGGATCGGGAAGGTCACGTCGCGGAAGACCCGGAGCGGGCTCGCGCCGTCGATCTGCGCCGCCTCGACGAGCTCGCGCGGGACCTGCGCGAGCCCTGCGTACACGGTCACGACGACGAAGGGGAGCGCGCCCCAGACGATCAGGACGGTGACCATCGCGAGCTGCGAGAACGGCGACGCGTACCAGTCGTGCTGGAAGTAGTCACCGACGCCGAGCTCGGTGAGGACGTAGTTGAGGATGCCGTTCTGGAAGTTCGTCATCCAGTACCAGACCTGGACGGCGACCACGGCGGGCATCGACCAGACGAGCACGAGGCCGGACGTGAGCAGGATCCGCACCGGTGTCGAGAGCCGCACGAGGAGCAGCGCGATCAGCGTCCCGAGCACCATCGTCAATGCGACGTTCGCGGCGGTGAAGACGATCGTCCGCACCAGCGTGTCCCAGAACACGCGGTCGGAGAGGACCGAGCGGTAGTTCTCGAGGCCGATCCACTCGCCGTGGCGCTGGATCAGCTCGGGGAGCCCGTACTGCTGGAAGGACAGCGTGACGAGCTTGTAGAGCGGATAGCCGAGGATCGCGACGATCGCGACCACGACCGGCGCGACGAGCAGGTACGGGACGATCCCGCGGGCGACGCTGCGGAGACCGAACGGACGACGCCGTGCGGCGCGAAGCGGCG
>DASUZN010000197.1:0-2295 GCA_036376855.1 Gaiella sp.
TGCCGCTTCCTCCGCCTCCGCGCGGGCGCGTTCCTCGGCCTCGACCCGTGCGCGCTCGGCGGCTTCGGCCTCGAGGCGTGCTGCTTCCTCGGCTGCCCGTCGCGCAGCCTCGTCGGCCTCGGCGCGGGCCTGTTCCTCGGCCTGGATACGGGCGCGCTCGGCCGCCTCTGCCTCTGCCGCGGCTGCAAAGCGGGCTGCCTCCTCCTCTGCTTGGGCGCGTGCGCGCTCCTCGGCCTCCCGCTTCGCCTGCTCGGCCGTTGCGGCAGCCGCAGCCGCAGCCGCAGCGGCAGCTGCGGCATCTGCCTCGCCGGCACGTTCGTCCGGAACGGCGCGCACGCGGTCCTGCGTCTGCATTGCAGCGCGCTCGGCGGCGGCGGCGGCCGCGAGGCGGGTGCGCTCGACGGCCTCGCGGCGGGCAGCGAGCTCGGCCTCGCGGCGCTCGCGCTCGGCCTCCTCGACGGCGACCGGATCCGGCTCGTCGGGATCGGGGACGATCGAGAGGGCCGGAGGGGCCGCCGCGAGCTCCAAGTGCAGCCGGCGCAGCTCGCTTCGCTGGATCTTCCCGCTCGTGGTCTTCGGAAGCTCGTCGAGGAACGCGACCTCGCGTGGGGCGTTGTACGGCGCGGTGACGGCCTTGACGTGCTCCTGGAGCTCCACGGCGAGGCGGTCGCTCGGCTCCTGCCCCGGGCGGACGACGACGAATGCCTTCACGATCTGGCCGCGGTCGAGGTCGGGGACGCCGACGACGGCGCTCTCGGCGACAGCCGGATGCTCGAGAAGCGCGCTCTCGACCTCGAACGGGCTGATGCGATACGCGGCAGACACGATCATGTCGTCCGCCCGACCCGCGAACCAGAAGTAGCCGTCGGCGTCGCGCGTCGCCCGGTCGCCCGTGAGATACCAGTCGTCCCGGAAGACCGCGTCGGTCTCGTCGGGCGCCTCCCAGTAGCCGGCGAAGAGAGTCGGCGGGCGCCCGATCAGCGCGAGGTCGCCCTCGACGCCGGGTGGGCAGACCTGGCCCGCCTCGTCGATCACGGCCACGTCGTGCCCCGGGGTCGGCAGGCCCATGGATCCCGGCCGGATGGGGACGCCGGGCGTGTTCGCGATGAGAAGCGCGTTCTCGGTCTGGCCGTAGCCGTCGTGCACCGTGAGCCCGAGGGCGTCCTGGAAGCGCGCGATGACCTCCGGATTGAGCGGCTCGCCGACCGAGACGGCGTGGCGGAGCCGCGGCAGATGCGTGAACTCGAGCTTCTCGAGCTTCGCGAGCATCCGGTACTCCGTCGGGGTCTGGGCGAGGACCGTGACCCCGAGCCGCTGCAGGAGGGAGAGTCGCTCCTCGGCGGCGAACGTCCCGTCGTGTACCACGATCTCCGCCCCGTGCGACCAGGGGCCGATGAGCGAGTTCCAGATCCCCTTCGCCCACCCCGGCTCGGAGGTGCACCAGACGACGTCGCCCTCGTGCGCGTCGAGCCAGTGCGTCGCCTGTGCACGTTGCGCCCATGTGTACGCATGCGTGTGCACCACGCCCTTCGGCTCCCTGTCCGTGCCCGACGTGTAGAGGATCAACGCGGTCTCCCCCGCGGTCGTGTCCTCGGTCGGCGCGACGGGCATGTAGCGGCGCAGCTCGTCGAGTGCCTCGTCCAGGAAGAGCACCGAGACCGAGGCGCCGACCTGGTGGCGCATCTCCTCGATCTCCAGCTCGAGCGACCGGTCGGCCACGACGAGTCGCGCGCCCGAGTTCCGGACGCGGAACGCGAGATCACGTGCGCGGAGGATGGGCGGGCACGGGACGGCGATCAGGCCGCTCTTGAGCGCGCCGAGCATCGCGGCCTGCCAGGACGGGACGTTCCCGATCGCGAGCACGACACGATCGCCTCGGTCGATCCGCATGCGCATGAGATGCGCCCAGCGCGCCGCGTCGCCCGCGAGCTCGTGGAACGTCCGTCGATCGACGATCCCCTCGCGGTCGACGAAGGTCATCGCCGCCTTGAGCGGGTCGGTGGCAATCGCCTCGATCACGTCGCGCGTGAAGTTGAAGCGGGCAGGGACGTCCCATCCGGGCGCGTACGGCCCGGCCTTCGGCATGTCCTCGTCCCTGGTCTTTCGACGCAGCAGCGGCATCAGGGCCGCCTCGCGGCGATCGAGGCCAAGGCAACGTGGAGAGGATGGCGCTCCACGCCATGGACTCTACTCCCGGCGGTAGACGCCCCCACGGCCCAGCGGCACCCTTGGGTGGCGTCGGAAACAGCGCGGGTATGGTCACGAGCGTGGCGACCGCGGCTCCCGACCTGATCC
>DASUZN010000198.1:0-5143 GCA_036376855.1 Gaiella sp.
CGTCTCGGCATCCAGCCCGGCCAACGCGCGGTCGACCGCAGCCCGCTCCGCCGCGCCTGCTTCGGGGACGAGCTCGACGTCCATCGCGCGCACCCTAGATGGTTGATTCCGGATAGGCAGCCGGTCAGAGAGGGAGGAGCCGCGCTGCGGTTGCCTTGAACGACGCCACGACCACCTCGCCTTCCCGGAGGCCGAGACGCGACGCAGACCCCGCGGTCACCTCGGCCGCCAGCGGGCCGACGCGCAGCCGCACACGGTTTCCGAGCTCGACGAGCGAGAGGATCGGCGCACGCACGTGATTCACCGCGGTGTCGGCCGGGATCTCACGCGCGATCGAGACCTCCCAGGGGTAGATGCCGAGCGCGACCCGGCCCTCACCGGGGTCGGTCGACCAGGCTGTGAGCCCTGCGTCGAGGCTCACCTCGGTGAGGCCGTCGCGTCCCGGCGCCGCGGTCCCGGGAAGCAGCGTCGCGCCGGTGAAGCTCGCGACGAACGGGCTCGCGGGGGCGGCGACGAGGCCTGCGGGCGTGTCGACCTGGAGGATGCGGCCCTCCACGATCACGCCGACCTCGTCCGCGAGCGCGGCGGCGTCCTCGAAGTCGTGGGTCACGAGCACGGTCGGGATGCCGAGGCCCGCGAGAACGTCCCGCAACTCCGACCGCACAGACCCACGCGTGTGCGTGTCGAGGGCAGCCAGCGGCTCGTCGAGCAGCAGGACAGCCGGGTCACGCGCGAGGGCTCGCGCGAGAGCGACCCGCTGGCGCTCGCCGCCCGAAAGCGCATCCACGCGCGCCCGCGCAAGGTGCGCGATTCGGAAGCGCTCGAGCAATTCGTGGACGTCGGCGCCGCTCGTCGCCCCGAAGCGCACGTTCCCGGTCACATCGAGGTGCGGGAAGAGGGCGTACTCCTGGAACAGGTAGCCGACACGCCGTCGCTCGGGCGGCAGGTCGATGCGCCGGCTCGTGTCGAGCCACGTCTCCCCCGCGACGGCGATCCGGCCCGCATCCGGCGCGAGTAGGCCCGAGATCGTCCTCAGCACGGTCGTCTTGCCCGCCCCCGACGGACCGACGAGCGCGAATGTCGCGCCGTCGCCGACGCTCAGCTCGACAGCGGCGACGAAGCTACGGAGGGAATGGGTGAGCTCGAGGTCGAGCGCCATCGGGTCACCAGCTTGACGGACAGCAGGGTCGCGGCGCTCGTGGCGACCAGCACGGCGCTGATCGCGAGAGCGACGTCGAAGTCGAGGTCGAACTGCTCGTAGATCGCGAGCGAGAGCGTTTGCGTGACTCCCTGCAGCGATCCGGCGAACATGATCGTCGCTCCGAACTCGCCGAGGCCGCGCGCAAACGCCAGGGCCGCGCCGGCTCCGAGACCGCCTGCGGCGAGCGGGAGCGCGACACGGAAGAACACTCCTCCCGGTCCGGCACCGAGCGTGCGGGCGGCGGCGGGAAGGGTCGGGTCGAGGGCCTCGAAGGCCGACACGGCCGTCCGCACGTAGAACGGGCTCGCGACGAAGGTGACGGCGAGCACGACCGCGACCTTGTTGAAGGCGACGTTGATCCCAAGCGTGTCGAGCGTGCCGCCGAGCAGCCCGAGACGGCCGAACGCCGCGAGCAGGCCGATTCCCGCCACCGCCGGCGGCAACACGAGCGGCAACTCGATCAGTGTGACGACGAGGTCCCGCAGGCGCGATCGCCGCGTCGCCGCCCAGTACGCCGTCGGCGTGCCGAGGGCGAGGATCAGGGCGAGCGCGATCAGGTTCGTCTCGAACGTGACGACGAGCGCATCCTTGGCAACGTCGCTCTGCAGCGCGGAGACGAGCTCACCTGGCGGCACCCGCAGGAAGATGGCGACGATCGGCAGCAGCAGGAAGCCGAGCGCGAGCGCCGCAGAGAGGACGAGCGTGCCGTGGAACAGCCGGTTTACGACGACGCCTTCGGGAGCGGGAGGAACCCGGCGTTCTTGAGCGCCGTCTGCCCCTTCGCGGACAGGACCCTCTTGACCCATGCCTGCGCCGCCGCCTTGTTCGACGACCTCGACACGACCGCGATCTCGTAGCGGACCCGGGGCTGAGCCCACGCCGGAATCCGGATCACAGTGACCTGGTCACTCACCGGACGAGCATCCGTGGTGTAGACGAAGCCCGCGTCGGCCTGCCCGAGTGCGACCTTTCCCGTCACGGCCTTGACGTCCGACTCACGGCTGACGACCTTGCCCAGCACGCTCGACAGCCCCATCTTGCGGAGGACGGTGAGCGTGTAGCCGCCGACCGGAACCGCGGGAGCAGCTACGACGAGCTTGACCGGCTTCGAGCGCAGGTCGTAGATCGACGTGATGCCGGCGGGGTTCGACTTCGGGACGATCAACGCGAGGCGGTTCGCAGTGAACGTGACCGGCTTGTCGACGAGGCCGGCCTTGAAGAGCCGCTCTGCGTTGAGAGGAGCCGCGGACGCGAAGACGTCCGCAGGCGCCCCGTTCCGGATCTGCGTCTCGAGCGCGTTCGACCCGCCGAAGCTGTAGTTCTGAGCCGGATCGAGCGTCTTGAACACCTCGGTCAGCGAGGCCGCGGCATAGATCGTGAGCGGCCCGGTTGCGGTGGAGCGCGCCGTCGCGCCGGAGGCGAGCGAGGCCGCGACGAGGGCGGCTAGTGCGGCAAGCAGGCGGGCTCTCATGTGTGTCCTCCTCATCCCAGATACGGCTCGAGCGTGCCGCTCGCGCTCTCGAGGTCGAGCGCGACGGGGAACGGCTGGACGACGCCGCTCGCCGCGAGCGCGGTCAGCGCCCCCAATTGCTGACCGACGCTCGCGGCGAGACTTGCGTACAGAATCCGGTAGGTCGGCTCGGAGACCGCCACGAGCGCCGTCTGGTAGACGCCGAGCATCGTGCGCAGGACGATTCGCCCGGTCGCTGCGATCGCGGCGGGTGTCGCGAACGCGTTCTCCGGCCACTGGAAGTCGAAGTCCTGCGCAGTCGGCGCATCCTGGCCGGCGCCGGTGAGGAGACTCGAGAGCGCGCGGGCATGCTGGATCGCCGCTCTGCGGCCGTTGCGGAGCGCGGCCCTACCCGGATCGGTGAGGACGTCTGCCCCGAGCGCCTTCCCGTACAGGTCCGCCAGGAGCAGCTCGCCCGACACGGCGAAGTTCGCGTAGGCCAGCTCCTCGTCCGTGGCGGCGAACGCGGGCCGGACGGGCAGGGCGGCGAGGGCGGCTCCACCCGCGGCGACGGTCAACAGCCGTCGACGGCTGAACGGTCCCGTCATCGCTCCACCATGACGCTGGTCGACTTGACCACACCAGCGGCGCTCATCCCCGGGTGCAACCCGAGCTCCTCCACCGATTCCCGGGTCACGATCGCCACGACCCGAGCCGGCTCCGTGACGTCGATCTCGACGCGGGCGAGCAGGCCGTCCGTCTCGACCGAGCGCACCACGCCCCGGAAGCGGTTGCGCGCGGTCAGTCCTTCGACACCGTCGTCGGCGCGGAGCCGCTCGATCTCGGAGGCCGCGACGACGCGGCGGTTCGCAGGATCCCGCTCGACGCGGATCTTGCCCTCGCGGTCCCACCGCCGAAGTGTGTCGAGGCTGATCCCGAGCGCACGCGACGCCTGAGCCGCCGTGAGATTCTTCCTAGGCATTGCCTAGTTACTATCACACGCGGTGCCGGCGTCGTCCGTCTCGGGCCGGGCTCGCGATCCAGGTCTCGGCTCGATCGCCGATCGCGTCCGCCGCGTCGGCGGCGGCGCCCGCCTCTGCGAACAGGGCGTAGACCACGGGTCCCGCGCCGGTCACGTCCGCCCGGATCGCGCCGAGGTCACGCAGACGTGCCGTGAGGGGCGAGGAGGCGAGGTCGTTCGCGGGCAGCCGCGCGAGGTCGTCGACGTGGACGCAGTCCTCGAGCGCTTGGAGCAGTCCCGCCCGCCGCTCGGCGAAGCCGACATGGCCGCGACGTGCGTCGAAGGCGGCGTACACGTCTGCGGTGGACGCCTTCACGGCGCGGTGCGGCAGGGCGAGAACGACCGAGTAGTCGCGCGGCAGCGCCGATGGCTCGAGCGTGGTGCCGTCGTCCGTCGCGAGCTGCGGTCCCGGGTGGAGGAAGAACGGCACGTCGGCGCCGAGCCGGGCCGCGAGCCCGTGGAGGACGTCGTCGGGGAGAGGGGCGTCCAGCAGGCCGTTTGCGAGCAGCAGCGCAGCGGCGGCGTCGCTCGAGCCACCGCCCAGGCCGGCCGCGACGGGGATTCGCTTCTCGATCCGGGCCTCGAAGGACGCGCCTCCAGCGGCGACCCGCCCGACCATCTCCAGGGCCGCGCCGACGAGCGAGTCCTCGGCGAAGCCCGTGACGCGCGTCTCCCTCGCGCGCCGCACCGCCACGGTGTCCTCGAGCGAGAGGCGCTCGAGGAGCGTCACCACCTCGTGCTTGCCGTCGTCGCGCAACGGGCCGACCACCAGCGCCAGGTTGAGCTTCGCCGGGGCACCTGCCGTCGTCCAGCCGCTCACCGGCCGAGCGCCTCCGTGAGGCGGACGAACTCGTCGGGTCGGAGCGCCTCGGCCCTGACGTCGGGACGTCGGGCGATCGTCTCGAGCGCGGCAACGGCAGCTTCCCGCGTCGCGAGCCCCGCGAGCGCGACCGAGTTCGCGAGGGTCTTGCGGCGGTGGCCGAATGCGGCCGTGACCACCCGGCGCACCTGCTCGGCGTTTGCCGGTGGTGCGATCCGTTCGAATGCGACGAGGGCCGAATCGACCTTGGGCGGTGGGCGGAACACCGTCCGCGAGACGGGGTGGAGACCCGTGCGCCTGGCGTGAAGGCGGACGAGCACCGAGACGGCGCCGTACGCCTTCGTCCCCGGCTCCGCGAAGAACCGATCGGCGACCTCGCGCTGCACCATCACGCACCACGACCCGAGCGTCGGCACGCCGATCAACGTCTCGGCGACGAGCGGCGTCGCGATGTTGTAGGGCAGGTTCGCGACGAGCTTCGACGGCGGAGGCTCGAGCGCGCCGAGGTCGACCGCCAGCGCGTCCCCGAACACGAGGTCGACGTTGGTGCGACCGTCCAACGCATCGCCGAGCGGCGCCGCGAGCCTCCGGTCGACCTCGATCGCGTGCACGTGCCGCACCCGATCGGCGAGGACCGTCGTTAGCACGCCG
>DASUZN010000199.1:0-5909 GCA_036376855.1 Gaiella sp.
GCTCGTAGAGCCGGAGCATCGCGCGTCCGACCGTGGACTTGCCGCAGCCGGACTCGCCGACGAGCCCAACCGTCTCACCGCGCTCGATCGTGAGGCTCACGCCGTCGACGGCCTTCACATCGCCGACGTGGCGGTCGAGCAACACGCCCTTCTTGATCGGGAACCAGACCCGGAGGTCGTCCAGCTCGACGAGCGGGCCGCCGTTCTGGCTCACGCCGCCTCGCCTCCGAGCCGGGTCCGCCGCCACTCGTCCGGGGCCGCGGGGTTGAAGCAGGCAGCGCGCTGACCCGTGTCGAGCCGCTCGAGCAGCGGCAGCTCGGCGTCGCAGCGATCGGTCCGGTAGCGGCACCGCGGCGCGAACGGGCACGAGCTCGGCTCGCTCAGCATGTTGCGTGGCGAGCCCGGGATCGGCCGGAGCGGCTGGCGCTTACCGATGTCGAGCCGCGGCACGCTCTGCAGCAGGCCGAGCGTGTACGGGTGGCGGGGTGCGGCGAAGACCTCGTCCGCAGTACCGGTCTCGACGAGCGTCCCCGCGTACATCACCTGCACGCGCTCGCACGTGCCGGCGACGACGCCGAGGTCGTGGGTGATGAGGACGAGGGCCGTCCCGCGCTCGGTCACGAGCTCGCGGAGAAGGTCGAGGATCTGTGCCTGGATCGTGACGTCGAGCGCCGTCGTCGGCTCGTCCGCGATCAGGAGCTTCGGCTCGCAGGCGAGGGCTATCGCGATCATCACGCGCTGGCGCATGCCGCCGGAGAACTGGTGCGGGTAGCTCTTGAGCTGGTCCTTCGCGCCCGGGATGCCGACCTGCTCGAGGAGCTCCACTGCGCGGGCCGTTGCCCCCTTGCGGTCGACGTCGAGATGCTCCTCGATCGCCTCGCGGAGCTGTGCCCCGACCGTGAGCACCGGGTTAAGGCTCGTCATCGGGTCCTGGAAGATCATCGCGATCTCCTTCCCGCGCACGCGGCGCCAGGCACGCTCGGAGAGCCCGACGAGCTCGCGGCCGTCGAGCTTGATGCTCCCCGACGGGATTCGCGCCGCGCGCGGCAGGATCCCCATGGTCGCGAGCGCCGTCACGCTCTTGCCGCACCCGGATTCGCCCACGAGGCCGAGCGTCTCGCCGGGCCGCACGTCGAAGGTGATCCCGTTGACCGCGTGCACGACCCCGCGACTCGTCCAGAAGCGGACCCGAAGGTCCTCCACCGAGAGAAGCGCGGTCTCGCTCACGTCCGTCCCCGGAGCTTCGGGTCGAGGGCCTCCCGCAGCGCATCGCCGATCAGGTTGAACCCCATGACCGCGATCACGATCGCGATCCCCGGGAAGATCGCCAGGAACGGCGCGGTCTGCAGATACCGAACGGTGTTGGTCAGCATCGTCCCCCACTCCGGGGTCGCGGGGTCCTGCGGCCCGAGACCCAGGAAGCCGAGACCCGCAGCGTCGATGATCGCGGTCGCGAGCGCGAGCGTCGCTGCGACGATCACCGGCGAGATCGCGTTCGGAACGATGTGCGAGCCGAGGATCTTCCGGTTCGGGACGCCGACCGAGCGCGCGGCGAGAACGTAGTCGTTGTCGCTCTGGGCGATGATCGAGCCGCGCATCAGCCTCGTGAAGATGGGGATGTTGACCACGCCGATCGCGATCATCACCTGGAGCAGGCCACCCTCCCCGAAGAGCGCGACGATGCCGATCGCCATCAGGAAGCCGGGGATCGCGAGCATGATGTCCATGAGCCGCATGATCGGGCTGTCGGCGCGGCGGAAGTAGCCGGCGATCGCACCGAGCAGGAGCCCCATCGACAGTCCGATGGTGACCGCGACGACGCCGATCAGAAGGGAGTAGCGCGCGCCGTAGATGAGCCGCGAGAGCTCGTCCCGCCCGAGGTCGTCGACGCCGAGCAGATGCTCCCGCGACGGGCCGGGGCAGCATCCGTTCGCTACGAGCTCGAGGTTCTGTTCCGTCGGGCTGTACGGCGCGACCAGCGGAGCGAAGATCGCGAGGAACACGAGGATCGCGATCATCACCACCCCGACGATCGCGGGCGGGCTGCGCCGCACCCGCTGGAAGGCGTCGCGCCAGAGCCCCGCGCCGGTCGGCTCGAGCTCGAGCTCGCGCCCCTCCATCTCGGCGATCGACACGACGCGCTACCTCCCCGCCAGCCGGATGCGCGGGTTCAGGAGCCCGTACGAAATGTCCACGAGCAGGTTCACGAGCACGACGATGATCGCGACGAAGAGCACGCCTCCCTGGATGACGGGGTAGTCGCGGTTGACGATCGCCATCTGGAGCCAGGTGCCGATCCCCGGAAACGCGAAAACCGTCTCGGTGAGGATCGCGCCCGACAGCAGCAGCCCCACCTGGAGGCCCACGATCGTCGAGATCGGGAGCATCGCGTTGCGGAGCACGTGCCGGCGGTCGACCGCGCTTGGCGAGATGCCCTTGGCGCGCGCGGTGCGGACGTAGTCCTCGTTCTGGACGTCGAGCACCGAGGCGCGCGTGATCCGCGCGGTGATCGCGAGCGGGATCGAGCCGAGCGCGATCGCGGGCAGGATGAGATGCTTGACCGCGTCCCAGGCCGCGTTCCAGTTGCCGGTGATGATCCCGTCGAGGACGTAGAAGTTGGTCGGGTGCTCGGCGTCGATCAGGACGTCCTGGCGACCCACGCTGGGTAACCAGCCGAGCTCGACGGCGAACAGCCACTTGAGGAGGAGGGCGAGGAAGAAAACCGGGATCGAGACCCCGATCAGGGACACGAAGAGGCTCGCGTGGTCGACCGCGCCGCCGTGGCGCTTCGCGGCGACGAAGCCGAGCGGGATCCCGATCAGGGTCGCGAACAGCATCGCCGAGATCGCGAGCTCGATGGTCGCCGGAAAACGCTCCTGGATCTCCTCGGTGATCGGCCGCCGCGAGGCGATGCTCGTGCCGAGGTCCCCCGAGCCGATGGTCTGGAGGTAGCGCCAGTACTGATCGTAGATCGGCTCGTCGAGGCCGTACTGGTCCCGGACGTGCGCGATCGACTCGTCGGTCGCCCGCTCGCCGAG
This sequence comes from Gaiella sp., assembly GCA_036376855.1. Lineage (GTDB taxonomy): Bacteria > Actinomycetota > Thermoleophilia > Gaiellales > Gaiellaceae > Gaiella. Next base: position 3,039 of record DASUZN010000199.1, read on the forward strand.
GAGCGCCTGCGCCGGCGACCCGGGCAACGCCCGGATCCAGATGAAGACGAGCAGCGAGAGCCCGATCAGGATGGGGACGAGGAGGATCAGCCGGCGGACGGCGAAGCGGAGCATTGAGCCCCTACCTCGTCGTCCGCCGGCCTGTCGTCACGCGATCCTTCTCCTCGCTACCCGACGAACCGCACGGTCGAGAACGGCTCCAGGGAGACCGGGCTCGGGATGTACCCGACGACGTTCTTCTGGAACGCCAACGCCGGCTTCGTGTGGACGTACGGCACGCCCGGGAGGAAGTTCATGATCATGTTGTTCGCCTGCCGGTACAGGGCGGCGCGCTTCGAGATGCTCGTCTCGATGAGCGCCTTGTTGAGCAGGGCGAAGAGCTTCGGGTTGTTGAAGCCCCACTGGCCCTGCTGGGTGCGGAAGAACGTCCCGATGAAGTTGTCCGGGTCACCGAAGTCACCCGTCCAACCGATCAGGTTGAGGGCACCGGCAGTGCCCGCCTGCACGCGGGAGACGTAGTCGGGCCGCCACGGAGCGCTCTTCGGGATCACCTTGAAGCCCGACTTGTCGAGGCTCGCGGCGAACGCCTGGAAGTTCCGCGCCGGATCCGGCATGTACGGACGCGAGACGTCCGTCGGGTACCAGAACTCCACCTCGACCGGCAGCGTCAGCCCGGCCTGCTGGAGCAGTTGCTTCGCCTTCGCAGGGTTGTACGAGTACTTCTTCACACCCTTCGAGTACCCGACGACCTCCGGCGGCATGAACTCGTTCGCCACCGTGCCACGGCCGGCGTAGAAGGACTTGACGACGCCCGCGCGGTCGAGACCGTATGCGACGGCCTGGCGCACGAGCGGGTTGTCGAACGGCTTGACGGCCTGGTTGATCGTCACGTACGCGACGTTGAACGCGGGCCGGTCGAGCACCTTCAGCTTCGAGTTCTTCTGAACCGTCGGAATGTCCTGCGGCTCGACGAGGTCATAGCCCTGGATCTCACCCGTCTGCAACGCCTGGAGGCGAGCGGCGTTGTCCGGGATCGAACGGAAGATCACACGCCGGAGGAACGCCTTCTTGCCCCAGTAGGAGTCGTTGCGGACGATCTCGAGCTTGTCGCCGATCTTCCACGACTCGAGCTTGAACGGCCCGGTGCCGACGGCATAGCCGCCCGGCACGCCGTACTGGCCGCCCGGCGTGAACACGCCGTCCTTCGAGAGCGTGCCCTTGTTGGCGCCGTACTTCGCCATGGCGGTCGGGCTCTGCATCCCGAAAGCCGTCAGCGAGAGCGCGCCGAGGAACGCCGCGTTCGGCCGCCGCAAGGTGATCACTGCGGTCGAGTCGCCCACCGCCTTGCAGCTGCGGTAGAGCGGCGCGTTGGTGAGCCCCGCGGACTTCTTCTTGTACCCGCCGAAGACGGTGTAGTAGTAGTACGAGGTCGAGTCGGACGCGAACGCGCCGGTGAAGTTGTACCACCGGTCGAAGTTCGCGCAGACCGCCTTTGCGTTGAACGGCGTGCCGTCCTGGAACTGCACGCCTTTGCGGAGCTTGAATGTCCACACCTTGCCCGCGTTCGACGCCTTCCAGGACGTCGCGAGCTTGGGGACGATCACGGTCGTCCCGTTCTTCAAACCGACGAGACCCTCGGTGATCTGGTCGATCACGCGGAGCGACTCGCCGTCCGACACGACCGCGCCGTCGAGCGACGTCGGCTCGGACGCCGTACCGAACACGAGCGTGTCGCTCGTCGCCCCGGTACGGCTGGTGGCCGCGAGCGTCGCCGCGGTCACCGTCAGCGCGACGGCTACTGCGGCGAGCAGCACTTTCAGCCCTTTGCCCATCGTTCTCCTTTGTCCAATGCTTGCCCCTCGCCCCTGGCCGGGCGAGGCCGCCGCACAGTATGACCGCGAAACGGCAAAAAGGTTGCTCTGTCGCACGCGTGAGCGCGACAGCAGGAATCGTGATGTCGGGCGAGGGCTACGCGGCCAGCGAGGCGAGCTCGCGGAGCGCGGCGAGCCGGCTCAGCGCCTGCCCCTCGAGCTGCCTCACGCGCTCGCGCGTCAGGTCCAGCTCGTGGCCGATCGCCTCGAGCGTCCACGGCTCGCCCTCGAAGCCGAACCGCAGCTCGAGGATCCGCCGCTCCCGCTCGGGAAGCGCGTCGAGCGCCCGCCGGACGCCCTGCCGGCGAAGCGACTCCTCGGCCTCGTCGAACGGGTCGACCGCCTCGCGGTCGGCGAACAGGTCGCCGAGCTCGCCCTCGTCGTCCGCGCCGACCGACTGGTTCAGCGAGACGGACGCGTGAGCGGCGCTCATCGCCTCCTCGACGTGCTGGAGCGGCAGCCCCGTCGCCTCGGCGAGCTCCTCCTTCGTCGCCTCGCGGCCGAGCTCGACCTCGAGCCGCCGCGCCGCCCGGGAGAGCTTCTGCTGGCGCTCGACGACGTGGACGGGGACGCGGATCGTGCGCGCGTGGTTCGCGACCGCGCGCTGCACCGACTGCCGGATCCACCAGGTCGCGTACGTCGAGAACTTGAAGCCGCGGCGCCAGTCGAACTTCTCGACCGCGCGGTTGAGACCGAGCGTGCCTTCCTGGATCAGGTCGAGGAACGGGACGCCGAGCCCGCGGTACCCCTTCGCGATCGAGACGACGAGGCGCAGGTTCGACTCGATCATGTGGCGCTTTGCGACCGGATCGCCGCGCTCGATGCGCTTCGCGAGCTGCACCTCCTGCGCTGCGTTCAGAAGCTTGTGCCGGCCGACGTCCGCGAGGAACAGCTGGAGTGAGTCGGCGGCGCCGGAGAGCGACTCGCTCGCCCACACGGCCGCCTCGGCCGCCTCCTTCGCCTTCTCTTCCTCGGTGTCGATCGGCGCGCCGATCTCGAG
>DASUZN010000200.1:0-14499 GCA_036376855.1 Gaiella sp.
CGTTCGGCGTCAGCGCCGCCTACGCGGGCGTCGCCGGCTCGCTCTTCGCGATCGCGACGACGTTCGTCAACCCGGACACGTTCCCGATCGCCCTCTCGATCCTGCTCCTCGTCGGCGTCGTCGTCGGTGGGCTCGGGTCGCTCGTGGGGCTGATCGCGGGCGCCGTCTTCATCCAGTTCCTGCCCATCTGGTCGCAACAGGTCTCGAAGTCGCCTGGTGCGCCGGCCGTCGTCTCCGGGGTCGTCCTGATCGCGCTCATGTTCGTGCTCCCGATGGGAGTCGCAGGCCTCGTGGCGCGACTCCGAACCCTCACACAGCGCTGACAAGGCGCGGCTACCATCCGCCGCGATCCCGACCCTGAGGAGCACTACCCGATGACCAGGAGAATCGCGTTCGCGCTGACGGCGCTCGTACTGACACTCGCCACCGGCGTGACCGCCGCCCTGGCCGGCCCGACCCGCTCGTCGGCCGACCCGGGCGTGACTCCGACCTCGATCCTCCTCGGGACGACGTCGCCGCTGTCGGGCTCCGCATCGGCGTACGCCTCGGTGGCGCGTGGCGCCGACGCCTACTTCAAGTACGTCAACGCGCGCGGCGGCGTGAACGGTCGCAAGATCACGAACACGATTCTCGACGACGCCTACAACCCGGCGCAGACCGTGCAGGCGACGCGGCAGCTCGTCGAGCAGGACAAGGTCTTCGCCGTCTTCAACGGCCTCGGCACCGAGCAGAACCTCGCCGTGCGCGACTACCTGAACGCGCAGAAGGTGCCGCAGCTGTTCGCGGCCTCGGGCGCGACCGTGTTCGGCACAGAGGCGGCCAAGTACCCGTACACGATAGGGCTCCAGCCGAGCTACCAGGCAGAGGGCTGGGTGCTGGGCAAGTACCTCGCGCGCACGCAGGGCTCGGCGAAGGTCGCGGTGCTGTTCCAGAACGACGACTACGGCAAGGACCTTCTCAACGGCCTCAAGAAAGGCATCGAGCGCTCGCGCGTCCGGATCGCCGCGGCGCAGCCCTACGAGGTCACGACGAGCGACGTGCAGGCGCAGGTCGCGAAGCTCCGCTCGTCGGGCGCGAACGTGTTCGCCGTGCTCGCGACGCCGAAGTTCGCCATCCAGGCGTACGTCTACGCGAACAAGCTCGGCTGGAAGCCGAAGCTGTCGCTCACGAACGCCGTCTCGTCCGCGTCGAACATCATGCAGCTCGCGTCCGAGGGCGGCACGAACAAGGTCGTCGAGGGCTCGGTCTCGATCGTCTTCCTCAAGGATCCGACCGACCCGAAGTGGAAGAGCGACGCGGCGATGAAGCTCTACCGGTCGATCATGAAGCGCTACGCGCCGTCGGCCAACGCGAACGACGTCTACCACGTGTACGGCATGGCCGCCGCCTGGACGGCCGTCGAGGCGATCCGCAAGGCCGGCAAGAACCTGACCCGCGCCGGCCTCGTCAAGGTCGTCTCGAGCATGAACCTCTCGGGCAACCCCTTCCTCCTCCCGGGCATCGCTCTCAAGACGGGGCCGGGCGACCACTTCCCGATCGAGCAGATGGTGCTCCAGCGCTGGCACAAGGGCAGCTGGAAGAGCTTCGGCGGGATCTGGGGCTACCGCACGTCCTGAATGAGAGGGGCCGCCGCGCTCAGAGGCGCGGCGGCTCGATGGAGGCCGCGACGAGCGACCGGGCGAGGGCGGCGAGCAGCGTCGGGTCCGCGCCGGCGAGCTCGACGACCGTGCCCTCGCGCTCGAGCCGGACGTGGTGGCGCGGCTCGACGTGCTCGCCGGCGTCGGCCCGCTCGAGGTCGCCGTCCCGGACCCACGTGCGCCAACCGTCGTCACCGCCGCCGGCCGCGCGTTCCTCGATGTTGACGACGTAGGCGCCCTCGCGGCTCGCGTAGCTCAGGTGGATCCGCGGCTCGATCGGCGGGTGCTCGCGTCCAGGCGTGAGCAGGCTCTCGGCGATGCGCCAGCCCTCCGGCACGGGGCTTGGCACGAAGACTCGGAATGGCGCCGCGAGCGCGAGCTCGTGCAGCGGGAGGCGTCGGGGTCGCAGCCATCCGCCCGACGCTTCGAATCCGGCGGGGAGCGAAAGCTCGAACGTCGAGGCCGGAAGGGGGCCGAACACGATCGCCTTCACCTCGAGGCGGTGGAACGGCTCGCCGCCCAGGAGCGCCTCGGAGCGAAGGAGCGCGCCGTACTCGGCGTCGATGGCGAGCTCGACGACATCGGCGCCCGGACCGATGCGGAAGAGCGCCGACTCAGCGCCATTCCGGTCGTCGCGCGGCACGCCATGCACGAGTCGGGCCGGCCGGCCGGCGACGTCGGTCTCCCCGCCCGGCTCGAGGCGGAGCGCGCTCACGAGCCCGACCGGGTCGAGGAGGAAGCCGTGTGTCGAGGACGGCGCGCCCTGCTCGTCCGCACTCTCACTCGTCACCGCGCCCCAGTCGGCGTCCCATGACGCCCAGCGCTCGCCGTCGCGCACCGTCGCACGCGTTCCCTTCTGCACGCCCGCCGACTCCTCCCGGAACCGGGTCGGACTCTCGTAGGAAAGAGTCGTCGTCCAGCTCGTCGTGTCCGACGGTGGCGTGTCGCCGGAGGCAACAGACCGTGCGACGGTGTAGCTGGCTCCGTGGCGCGCTGCCATGAAGCGGTCGAATGCAGCGGCGCTACGCGGCCCATGGGCCCATTCGACGACCGTCAGCCGCGCGGGGCGCGCATGCTCGGCCGCGCCGTGAAGGAGCTCGAGGATGTCGCCGAGCGGGCTCATAGTCCGATTCTGGCACCGCCCCGTTCTTGTATTCTCACGGCTCCGGCGCGAGGAGACCGCCCGGCGACAACCGACCGCCGATGGCAGACCTCTCCTCCGAGCTTCTCTCGACGTCACTCGACGACCTCATGGCCGAGGCGCGACGTCTGCGCGCCGAGGTCACGGGGGCGCTCGTCACCTACTCGCCGAAAGTCTTCGTCCCGCTGACGACCCTTTGCCGCGACGTCTGCGGCTACTGCACGTTCGCGCGGCCGCCGCGTCGCGGGGAGCGGGCGTACCTGATCGAGGACGAGGTGCTCGCGATCGCGCGGGCGGGGGCGGAGGCGTGCTGCACGGAGGCGCTCTTCACGCTGGGCGACCGGCCTGAAGCGCGCTACCGGGTCGCGCGCGAGGAGCTCGCGGCGCTCGACTGCAAGACGACCCTCGAGTACCTCGCACGGTGCGCCGGGCGCGTGCTCGAGGAGACAGGGCTCCTGCCGCACCTGAATCCGGGCGTGATGACCCGCGACGAGCTCGCCGCGCTGCGGCCCGTGGCCGCGTCGATGGGGATCATGCTCGAGACGACGGCGGAACGGCTTGCGGCCCGGGGCGGCCCGCACTGGGCCTCCCCCGACAAGGCGCCGGCCCGTCGGTTGGAGACCATCCGTCTGGCAGGAGAGCTTGCGATCCCGTTCACGAGCGGGATCCTGGTCGGGATCGGCGAGACGCGCGCCGAGCGGATCGACGCGCTCCTCGCGCTGCGCTCGCTCGCAGAGGAGCACGGGCATCTGCGCGAGGTCATCGTCCAGAACTTCCGCGCGAAGCCCGGGACGCGGATGGCCGACCATCCCGACGCGACGATGGAGGAGCATCTCTGGTCGATCGCCGTTGCCCGCATCGTGCTCGGGCCCGGCGTTCACGTGCAGGCCCCGCCGAACCTGGCCTACGGCGACTTCCCGCTCCTCCTCGACGCGGGGCTCGACGACTGGGGCGGCGTCTCGCCGGTGACGGTCGACCACGTCAACCCCGAGGCCCCGTGGCCCGAGGTCGAGCGGCTGCGCGAGGCGTGCCGCTCGCGCGGGCTCGAGCTGGCGCCACGCCTGCCGCTCTACCCTGAGCACGTCGCAGACCTGGACCGTTGGGCCGACGCCACGGTCGCTCCCGCGATCCTGCGCGCAGCGGATGCCCACGGGCTCGCGCGGGAGGACCGATGGGCCCCCGGGGAGCCGGTGGGGGTTCCCTTCGTCGTCGGACGCGATCCCGCGCCGGTAGGGCTCGCGGGTGACGACCTGGGGGAGAAGGAGCTCGTTCGGCTGTTCGCGTCGCGGGGCCGGGAGCGCGAGCGGGTCCTCGCCGCGGCGGACGCCTTGCGACGCGAGGTATGCGGCGACGACGTGACGTACGTCGTCACGCGGAACATCCAGTACACGAACGTCTGCTACTTCCGCTGCGGGTTCTGCGCCTTCTCGAAGGGCAAGCTCGCGGCCAACCTGCGCGGCCCGGCGTATCTCGTTCCCGAGGAGGAGATCGTCCGGCGGGTGCGCGAGGCCTGGGAGCGCGGGGCGACGGAGGTCTGCCTCCAGGGCGGCATCCATCCGTCGTTCACCGGCGACTACTACGCGGGCGTCGTGACGGCGATCAAGCGTGCCGTCCCCGAGATGCACATCCACGCGTTCTCGGCACTCGAGGTCTGGCAGGGCGCGGCGACGCTCGGGCTCGATCTCGAGACCTACCTCGCCCGGTTGCGCGACCTCGGCCTCGGGTCGCTTCCCGGCACCGCGGCAGAGATCCTCGACGACGAGGTACGGGCGGTGATCTGCCCGGACAAGGTGACGACCGACCAGTGGCTCGAGGTGCACGGCGCCGCCCACCGGGTCGGGCTGCGCTCGAACGTGACGATCATGTTCGGGCACGTCGAGCGGCCGACGCACTGGGCGCGGCATCTCCTCCGCGCCCGTGAGCAGCAGGCGCTCTCGGGCGGCTTCACGGAGCTCGTGCCGCTTCCCTTCGTCCCGATGGAGGCGCCGATCTACCTCAAGGGGCGCGCGCGGCGCGGCCCGACGTTCGGCGAGGCGCTCCTCCTGCACGCGGTCGCGCGGTTCGCGCTCCACCCGCTGATCACGAACGTCCAGGCGAGCTGGGTGAAGCTCGGGCCCGACGGCGTTCGTCAGGCACTCGCGTCCGGTGTCAACGACCTCGGCGGCACGTTGATGAACGAGTCGATCTCGCGCGCGGCCGGGTCGGAATGGGGCCAGGAGATGCCGCCCGAGGCGATGGAGGCGCTGATCCGCTCGGCCGGCCGGGTACCGCGCCAGCGCACGACGACGTACGGGTCGCCGCTCCCGGAGCAGGTGCGCCGCTCGTTCGACGCAGCGCCGCTCGCGGAGCCGCTCAACCCGCCCGCCCGCGACGCGGGGCTCCGCCGGCCGGCGCGGCTTCTGCGGCCCGCGGCGCTCGCCGGCTGACGGCGCGGCTCAACCGTCGGCGGGGCCATCGCGACGGCGTCGCGTCGCGTCGAGCGCGAGGGCCGGGACGCGGAGCGCGATGCGCGGAAGGCCACGTCGCGCGTGATCGAGCGCGTCGCGGAGCCCGTTCGCCGCTGCGACGCCGTCGAGCCCTTCGCCGTGGCCGACGAGGAGATGCTCGGGTGTGAAGGCGCCGAGTGCGTCACGTGGAGGAGTCAGCCGGAGGAGAAGGTGCACGCCTGCGTCGTGGCCCGGCGGCGCATAGAAGCCGTTCGTGCCGATCGCCTCCGCGACGACGAGCGTGCGCTCTTGCGGCCACCAGAGCGCCACTTCGCGCCAGCGCTTCGCCCGGCGCACGGGAACCACGACGAAGGGCGTGACCGGGAGCGCATCCGGGACGACGAGGTGCGGCACGCCGAGCGACGCGGCGACGGCGGCGCAGTCACGGTTGTGGCGGTCGAGGAGCTGGACGACCGCGACCGGCTCGCCGAGCCCGCGGACGCGCTCGAGCGCCGGCTCGTGTCGGACGGGGTCGACGAGCCAGACGCGGCCGTCGCTCGCCAGGACGTGCGAGGTACGGGTCGCCGGCTCGTCGACGATCCACGAGAAGCCCTGGGCACCACGGTCGTCGCAGATGCGGATCTCCACGTGCCGAGCGTACGTCGTGGCCGCGCGAACCTCGACAGACGTCCGTAGTTCGCCACCGTGGGATGGTCGAAACCACCGATTGCGCGGACGAGCTCGAGCGCGATCCTCCAGCCATGCGGACGTGGCTGATCCGGGGCGCGATCGCGGTGGTCGCACTCCTCGTGATCGCGCAGCTCGTCCCGTACGGACGCGATCACCGCAATCCGCGGGTCACGCGGGAGGTGCGATGGGACTCTGCACGCACGCGCGAGCTCGCCGCGGGAGCCTGCTTCGACTGCCATTCGAACCTGACGGAGTGGAAGTGGTACACGAACGTCGCGCCCGTCTCGTGGCTCGTCTACAACGACGTCAAGGGCGGTCGTGAGCACCTCAACTTCTCCGAGTGGGACAGGCCCCAGGCGGAGGCCGACGAGGTCCTGGAGGCGGTGAGGGACGGGTCCATGCCACCCCTCCAGTACAAGCCCCTGCACTCCGGGGCGCGGCTTTCCGACGCCCAGCGCACGGAGCTCGTTCGCGGCCTCGAGAAGACCCTCTCTGCCGATCCGCCGCTCGCCGATAGCGAGTAGGGCGGCGGCCGGGAGCCCGAGCGGGACTTCCGCGGCGCTCCTTCGAGATCGATTCCCGGTCAGCCGCGGGCGAGTGCCTCGCGCGCCTCGGCGAGCGTGAAGCGCCCGGCGAGGAGTGCGCTCCCGGCGACCGCGGCCTCGCAGCCGAGTTCCTGCAAGGCGCACAGATCCTCCGTCGACGCGATCCCCCCGGCTGCGATCACGGGTAGGCCGATGGGCAGGACCTGGGCGAGGAGATCGAGGTCGGGGCCGGCGAGCGATCCGTCGCGCGCCGTCGCGGTGACCAGCAGGCGAGCGACGCCCGCTTCGGCGCAGCGACGCGCCAGCTCGGGCGCGGTCAGCGAGGAGGATCGTGTCCAGCCTTCCACCGCCACCTTTCCGTTCTGGACGTCGACGGCGACGACGAGCGCCGATCCCACCGTCGCGACCGCGGTGGTCAGGAATCCAGGAGAAAGGGCGGCCGTGCCGACCATCACGCGCTCGGCTCCCGCGGCGAGCGCGGCTTCGAGTGCCTCGATCGTGCGGTAGCCGCCCCCGACCTGGAGCGGCAGCCTCCCCGCGGCGGCGACGGCCGCAACGAGGTCGAGCGACGGCGTGCCCGAGAACGCGCCGTCGAGGTCGACGAGGTGCAGTCGCGCCGCCCCTTCTGCCGCGAACCGTCGTGCGAGCTCGATCGGGTCGCCGCCCTCGAGGGTGACCGCATCGCGCCGGCCTTCTGCGAGCCGCACGGCACGACCGTCGAGCACGTCGATCGCAGGGATGATCTCTATGTTGTTGCGTGATAACACGCTAGCATGATAACATGTCACCATGGCACGCGCTCGAGGCGAAGCTTCCACCATCGAACGTGAGGAGGCCGTCCCCGGGCTCGGCGGGCTGGCCGATGCCCTCACGACGCTCCGGACGCGTGACGACGTGATGCTCTTTCTCCGCGACCTGTGCACGCTGCCCGAGCTCGAGGCGCTCGCGCACCGCTGGCAGACCGTCCGGCTCCTGGACGAAGGCGTGCCGTACGTCGAGATCGCCGCGCGCGTCCCGACGTCGACTGCGACGGTGACCCGTGTCGCCCAGTGGCTCAGGCACGGAACCGGGGGCTACCGGATCGCCCTCGAGCGGACGCGCCGCCGCGAGCGGAGGCAGCGGTGACGACGGCGTTCACGCGGGCGGGTGAGAACGGCCGGCTGAAGCTTGCCGTGCCCGCGAAGGGACGCATGGCCGAGCCGGCGCTCCGCCTGTGCGCCGACGCGGGGCTCTCGTTCGAGGTGACGGAGCGGTCGCTGGTCGTCCCGTGCGCCAACGCGCCGGTCGATCTCCTGCTCGTCCGGCCGAGCGACATCCCCGAGTACGCGCAGGACGGGGTCGTCGACGTCGGCATCACCGGAGCGAACCTCGTCGCCGAGGCGGACGCCGAGGTAGTGACGCTGGCCGAGCTCGGCTTCGCGCGCTGCTCGCTCGAGGCCGCCGTCCCGGCCGACGCCGCACAGGCGGAGATCGGCGACCTCGATGGGCTCCGTGTCGCGACGGCCTACCCGGTGTCCACGCGGCGCCTGCTCGCCGAGCGGGGGGTCGAGTGCGAGCTGATCTCGGTGTCGGGATCGGTCGAGGCGACACCGCGACTCGGTCTCGCCGATGCGATCGTCGACCTGGTCTCGACGGGGTCGACGATGAGCGCGAACGGGCTCCGACCGATCGGCACGCTCCTGACGTCCGAAGCAGTGCTCATCGGCGGCCGGGCGGCGGTCGACACGCGACGCGAGGCGGTCGAGCAGCTCGAGCTGATGCTCTCCGGCGTCGTCGCGGGGAGGCGTAGGCGCTACGTGATGATGAACGCGCACGTCGACGACCTTCCCGCGATCCGTGCCGTGCTGCCCGGAATGGGCGCGCCGTCCGTGCTGCAGCTCGCGGACGCGGACGAGATCGCGGTGCACGCCGCGGTCGAGGTCGACGAGATCTGGAACCTGCTTCCGGTGCTGCGCCAGGCGGGCGCGACGTCGATCCTCGTCCTGCCGATCGAGAGGCTGGTCGCATGAGGCGGTCGCTCGACGAGGCGCTCGCGACGGTGGCTCCGATCGTCGCCGACGTGCGTGACCGCGGCGACGACGGGCTGCTCGAGTGGACGGGGAGGCTCGACGGGCCGCGTCCGGACGGGATCCGGGTGGCTCACGCGCGCATCGAGGGCGCCGCGGTCGATGACGAGGTCCTCGGCGCGCTGCGGCGGATGATCGACGCCGTTCGCCGGTTCAGCGAGGCGCAGCGACCGGCCGACACGTCCGTCGAGGCGGCGCCGGGCATCGTCTCCGACCGGCGCTGGCTGCCGCTCGGCGCCGTCGGCGTCTGCGTCCCGAGCGGCCGCCTGCCGCTTCCGTCGTCCCTCGTGATGACGGCGGTGCCGGCGCTCGTGGCCGGAGTCGGCAGGATCGCCGTCGTGACCCCCAACCCGGCGGAGGCGACCCTCGTGGTGGCGCGCGAGCTCGGGATCGACGAGGTCTACGCAATCGGCGGCGCGCAGGCGGTGGCGGCGCTCGCCTACGGGACGGACACGGTGCCGGCGGTCGATGCGATCGTCGGGCCGGGCAACGCCTTTGTCACGGCCGCCAAGCTGCTCGTTGCCGGCACCGTTCGGATCGATCTTGCCGCAGGACCGAGCGAGGTCGTCGTCATCGCCGATGCGTCGGCCTCGGCGGCAATGGTCGCCGCGGACCTGCTCGCCCAGGCCGAGCACGGAGCCGACAGCGATGCGCTGCTCCTGACGGACGACACCGAGCTCGCGGCCGCCGTCGAGAGGCTCGTCTCGGAGGCGCCAAACGTCAGAGTGGAGCGCGTCGAGTCGCTCGACGAGGCCCTCGCGCGGTCGGAGTCATATGCGCCCGAGCACCTCGAGCTCCACGTCGTCGAGCCCGAGGCGCTGCTCACCCGCGTTCGCAACGCAGGCTCGGTGTTCGTCGGCTGCTCGTCGGTCGTGGGGGACTACGCCGCAGGCGCGACCCACGTCCTGCCGACGGGCGGTCTTGCCCGATCGACGGGCGGCCTGGGTCTCGAGATGTTCCTGAAGCCACTGCAGGTCGTACGGGCCACTCGGGAAGGGACCCGGCGCGCCGCCGACGTCGTCGGCCCGTTGGCGCGCGTCGAGGGCCTCCCGCTGCATGCCGCGGCGGTACCGGCATGAGCATCGCACGACGGAAGGCGCAGCCGGTCGGCGACGGGTTCGCGCCGTACGTCTGGGCCGCCGGCGTCGACGAGGTCGCGACCCGCCACCGGATCCCGCGCGAGACGGTGCTCAAGTTCGACCAGAACACGCCGCCGCTCCCGGGCGTGCCGCAGGTGCCGCTCGCCGTCAGCATGGCGCAGCTGGCCGACTATCCGGACGGCTCGTATCGCGAGCTGCGCGAGGCCGCGGCCGCCTATACGGGCCTCGGGCCGGAGAACGTGGTCGTCGGCGCGGGCGCCGACGATCTCATCCTCCTTCTCGCGCAGGCGTTCCTCGGGCCGGGCGCTCGCGCGGCGGTCGACGAGCCGACGTACGCGCTCTACCGGATCGCGACGAGGCTCCACGGGGCGTCGGTCGTCGAGAGGGAAGACGAGGCCGATCTCGTGTGGGCCTGCAACCCGAACAACCCGACAGGATCGTGGGTCGAGCCCGAGGTGCTCGTGTCCCTCGCCCGGGAGCGACCCGACACGATCGTCGTCGTCGACGAGGCGTACGTGGAGTTCGGTGCGCGCTCGTGCGCGCCGTGGGTCGACGAGCTCGAGAACCTCGTGGTCGTCCGAACGATGTCGAAGGCGTTCGGGCTCGCCTCCCTGCGTGTCGGCTATGCGTTGGCGCACCCCGAGACCGCCGCGCTGCTCACCGAGCGGCGTGCGCCGGCGCCGATCTCGGGGCCGTCGGCCGCGATCGCAGGCGCAGCTCTGCGTGAGCCGCGGCTCGGGGACGTCGATGAGACCGTTGCGGAGCGCGAGCGATTTCGCACCGCGCTCGTCGCGGCCGGCTACGACTGCCCGCCGACGGCGACGAACTTCGTCTGCGTGGTGACCGACCAGCCGCTCGCCGACCGGCTCGAGGAGCAGGGCATCGTGGTGCGGTCTTTCGCCGGAGCCATTCGGATGACCGTGCGGCGGCCTTCCGAGAACGATGTCGTCCTCCGGGCACTCGGAGCCGAAACCGGCGCGACGCCCGGACGGGAGGCGACGGTCCTCCGAACGACGACCGAGACCGCCCTCCGCCTGACGCTCTCGCTCGACGGAACGGGCCGCACGCGTGTCGAGACGGGCCTCGGCTTCCTCGATCATCTCCTGACGCTGTTCGGGTTCCACGCCGGGTTCGACCTCGAGCTTCTGGCTGCAGGCGACCTCGACGTGGACGAGCACCACACCGTCGAGGACGTACACGCCGCCCTCGGATCGGCGATCGCACAGGCGCTCGGTACGCGGGAGGGCGTCGCACGCTACGGCTCGACCGTCCTCCCGATGGACGAGGCGCGCGCGACGGCGGCCGTCGACCTCGTGCGCCGCCCGCACGCGGAGGTCTCACTGGCATTCACCGGGGATCGGGTCGGCTCGTTGGCGACATCGCTGCTCCGGCACGCGCTCGAGCGGCTCGCGATCGAGGCGGGCTGCACCGTGCACGTCGAAGCCGCGGGCGCCGACGACCACCACGTTGCGGAGGCGGCGTACAAGGCGCTCGGCCAGTCGTTCAGGCAGGCGGTTGCCCCCGGCGGTGCGGGCATCAGGTCGACAAAAGGCGCGGCGTGAGCGTCGGTGCAGCCGAACGGTGTCTGACACCGTCCTTCGAGCTCGGGCCGAGGCCGGCGTGAAGGTCGCGATCGCGGACTACGGCGCGGGCAATCTTCGTTCGCTGTCCTCGGCGCTCGTCCGGGCAGGCGCGGACCCCGTCGTGACCGTGGATCCGGCCGTCGTCCGCGACGCCCCGCTTGCGCTCATTGCTGGGGTGGGACACGTCGAGAGCGCCGCTCGAGGTCTCTCGCGGCACGGTCTGGACGACGCGCTCCGCGACCGAGTCGCGGCCGGGCGCCCGGTCGCCGGGATCTGCGTCGGGCTCCAGCTCCTCTTCGGCAGGAGCGAGGAGGGCGGCACGGGTCTCGAGCTGCTCGGAGGACCGGTACGGCGACTGAGAGCGAGGCGGGTGCCGCACATCGGTTGGAACACGCTCGCCGCGACCCGCCCGTCCGCCCTCCTGGACGGGGTGGCCGGCGCCGACGTCTACTTTGCCCACGGCTTTGCCGCCGAGCCCGACGACCCCGATGTCGTCACGGCGACCACGGATCACGAGGGTCCCGTGGTCGCCGCGGTCGAGCGCGGGACGCTCACCGGGGTCCAGTTCCACCCCGAGCGAAGTGCCGCCGTGGGTGCCCGCGTTCTCGAGAACCTGCTGCGATGGTCAAGAAGCGCGTGATCCCCTGCCTCGACGTCGCCGGCGGCCGGGTGGTCAAGGGCGTCAACTTCGAGGGGCTCCGCGAGATGGGGCGGCCCGTCGAGCTCGCCCGCCGCTACTCGGAGCTCGGCGCGGACGAGCTCGTCTTCCTCGACATCACCGCGACGCTCGACGGGCGTGGGCCGATCCTCGACCTGATCGGCCGCGCGGCGGACGAGCTCACCATCCCGTTCACCGCGGGCGGTGGGGTCACAGGGGTGGACGACGCGCGCGACCTGCTTCTCGCCGGTGCCGACAAGGTCGCGATCAACCGCGCCGCGTTCGACGATCCCGAGATCCTGACGACGCTGGCCGCGGAGTTCGGGTCGCAGGCGGTCGTCTGCGCGATCGACGCGCGCGCGGGTGAGGTCGTGACCCACGCGGGGCGGACGCCGCGCGGCAGAGATGCGGTCGACTGGGCCAGGGAGGCGGTCGCTCGGGGAGCGGGGGAAATCCTCCTCACGTCGATCGACGCCGACGGGACCCGCGCCGGATACGACCTCGAGCTCACGCGGAGCGTCGCGGCGGCGGTCGAGGCTCCGGTGATCGCGTCGGGCGGGGCGGGTCAGGCGTCGCACATGGCGGACGCGTTCGAGGCCGGCGCGGAGGCCGCGCTGATCGCCTCCATCGTCCACGAGCGACCCGAGCGGCTGCCGGAGCTGAAGGCCGAGCTGGAGGAGGCGGGATGGCCGATGAGACGCTGACGCCGGTGATCGTCCAGGACGCGGAGACGAACCGCGTCCTGATGCTCGCGTACGCAAACGACGAGGCCCTGCGCCGGTCGCGGGAGAGCGGCGAGGCGTGGTTCTGGAGCCGATCCCGGCAGGAGCTCTGGCACAAGGGCGCCACATCCGGGAACACGATGGCCGTCGAGGAGATCCGCGACGACTGCGACGGAGATGCGCTCCTCTATCGAGTGCGACCGAACGGACCGGCGTGCCACACCGGCGCCGAGTCCTGCTTCGCGCCGTGGCTCTGGCGGGTCGTCGCCGAGCGGGCGCTCACGCGTCCCCCGGGCTCGTACGTCGCCGGGCTTCTCGAGGCGGGGCCGGCCGCGGCAGCCCGCAAGGTCGGGGAAGAGGGGGTCGAGGCGGCGCTCGCCGCCGTCACCGAGCCCGACGAGCGGCTCGTCGAGGAGCTGGCCGACCTCTGGTTCCATAGCTACGTCCTGCTCGCGGCACGCGGATTGCAGCCGTCGGCGGTCGAGGACGAGCTTCGGCGACGGCACACCCGTGCCTGACACGTCCGTCGCCGACTATCGTCGCGCCATCCCCGTCGCCACCGGCATCGGCTCCGACGAGCTCCGCGAACGGCGAGAGCGGCTGCACGCGCTCGTCGCCGAGCACCGGCCGACCGGGTGCGTCGTCTTCGATCAGAGCTACGTCCAGTACCTGACGCGGTTCTCGTTCCTCGCGACCGAGCGCCCCGTCGCCTACGTCGAGCGCTTCGGCGGCGAGAGCGCGGCGTTCGTGCCCGAGTTCGAGGTCGCCCGCGTCCGTGCCGAGGCCAGCTTCGACCGCGTCGAGCCGTATCCCGAGTACCCGGGCACCGAGCACCCGATGCGGATCCTCGCCGGGCTCCTCGACCACATGGGAATCAGGGGCACGATCGTCGCCGACCAGGACGGCTACCCCGGCATCCTCGGCTACCACGGACCTTCGCTCTCGGAGGTCACCGGCGCGGAGGTCGTGCCCGCCGCGCCGGGCCTCGAACGGCTCATGGCGCGAAAGAGCGAGGCCGAGATCGAGCTCGTCCGGGAGAGCGCCCGCTGGTGCGAGCACGCACACCGGCTCCTGCAGGGGTACACGCGGCCGGGGGTGACGGAGGCCCAGGCGGGGCTCCGCGCCGGGTACGAGACAAGCCTCGCCATGCTCGACGCTCTCGGGCCGTCCTACGATGGCGGTCTGTCGTCGACCGACGGCGCCTCGACCGGATACCGGGGGCAGATCGGAGCGCGGAGCGCCTGGGCTCACGCAGTCGCCCACAACATCGAGTTCCGCCCCGGCGACGTGCTCGTCAGCGAGACCGCTGCGCCGGTCTGGGGCTACAACGCCGAGCTCGAGCGCGCGATGGTCGTGGGGCCGCCCACCGACGAGATGCGCCGGCATTTCGAGCACATGCGCGCCGCGCAGCAGGTCGCCTTCACCGCGCTGCGCCCGGGCGTCACGTGTGCCGACGTGGACCGTGCCGTGCTCGGGTACTTCGAGGAGCAGGGGATCCTCGACACGTGGAGCCAGCACACGGGCCACGCGATCGGATTGCGCAACCACGAGGCACCGTTCCTCGACGTGGGCGACGAGACCGTCGTCGAGCCGGGGATGGTCTTCACCATCGAGCCGGGCGTCTACGTGGCCGGTCTCGGTGGGTTCCGCCACTCGGACACGGTCGTCGTGCGCCCTGACGGGATCGAGATCCTCACGGACTACCCGAGCGACATCGAGTCGCTTTCGCTGCCCCTCTGACGGCGACCGGGTACGCTGTCCCGACGATGGACGCCTGGCGCGCTCACGTGCTGCGACAAAACGGCTGATCGCCCGCTTCCCAATCATGCGTCTGGGGAAGCGGGTCGGTGACGCGCACCTCGGCCTGCAGGCCGACGCGCGCGTGCTCCTCCCGCCCGAGTCGGAAGGAGGAGCGCGATGCCGATGCCGCA
>DASUZN010000201.1:0-2715 GCA_036376855.1 Gaiella sp.
AGCAGGGTGCGATCATGGTCGTCGACGCCGCCCAGGCCGCGCCGCACCGCCGTGTCGACGTGCAGGCGCTGGACGCCGACTTCGTCGCCATCTCGTCGCACAAGCTGTGCGGGCCGTCGGGCATCGGCGCGCTCTGGGGCAAGCGGGAGCTCCTCGAGAAGATGAGCCCGTTCAACCTAGGCGGCGAGATGATCCGCTCGGTCGGGCTCGACAAGACGACCTTCAACGAGCTCCCGTACAAGTTCGAGGCCGGCACGCCGGCCATCGCCGAGGCGGTCGGGTTCGGCGCGGCGATCGACTACGTCTCGGAGATCGGACTCGACGCGATCGAGCGCCACGAGCACGCGCTCGTCGAGCAGGCGATGGCCGCGCTCGACGAGCTCCCGTGGATCAAGGTCTTCGGGCCGCCGCCCGAGCGCCGCGCCGGGATCGTGTCGTTCGACGTCGAGGGCATCCACCCGCACGACGTGGCGCAGATCCTCGACTGGGAGGGCGTCGCCGTCCGCGCGGGGCACCACTGCACCCAGCCTCTGATGACACGCCTGGGCGTCTCCGCCACGACGCGTGCGAGCTTCTACCTCTACTCGATCCCCGAGGAGATCGACCGGCTGATCGCCGGCCTCCACAAGGTCAAGGCGTCGCTCGGCTGATGTCCGAGTTCGAGCAGCTCTACAGAGAAGTGATTCTCGATCACTACAAGGCGCCCCGGAACCACGGGGTGCTCGAGCCGCACGACGCGATCGCCGAGGGTCAGAACCCGCTCTGCGGCGACGAGGTGACCGTCTCGGTGCGTTTCGGCGAGGGCGACGTGATCCAGGACGTCGGCTTCGAGGGCCGTGGCTGCGCGATCAGCCAGGCCGCAACCTCGATGCTCACCGACATCGTCAAGGGCCGCACCGCAGAGGAGGTCTCGACGATGCCGAAAGAGGAGCTCCTCGACGAGATCGGGATCCCGCTCACACCCGTCCGGCTCAAGTGCGCGCTGCTCGGGCTCGGCGTGCTGAAGGTCGCGCTGCATCGCGCGAAGGGAACGCCCCTCCCGGACGAGTGGGGCACGTCGTCCGGCGAGATCTCGCTGGGTTGATGGAGATCGAGGCGCTCCCGCTCGAGGAGCTGCCGGACGGGTCGATGCGGCTCATCCCGGCGGACGCCCTCACCACGATCGGCCTCTACCACTGCCGGGGGACGCTGCACGCGATCGAGGACCGCTGCACCCACGACGACGGCCCGCTCTGCGAGGGCGAGTGGGACTGCGAGGCGTGCGAGGTCGTCTGCCCGCGTCACGGATCGCGTTTCGACCTGCGGACGGGCAGCGCGCTCTCGCTTCCGGCCTACCTCCCCGTCCCGACCTATCCCGTGCGCGTCCGAGAGGACGGGATGATCGTGATCGACGTCAGCAGCCCGTCGACGTCCGGCTAGCCCAGACCGAGCTGCTCCCGCATCCGCTCGGCGACCGCTTGCGTCGCGTTCAGCGGCCGCAGCATCACCGTGAGCGAGGCGATCCTGCCGTCGACGTCGAGCCGGAAGATGTCGACGCCCTCGACCTCGAGGCGGCGCCCGCCGGCGTCCTGGACGCTCGTCTCGAACTGGAGCGTGACGCCGTCCGGCTCGTCCAGGTAGGTGTGCGTGTAGCGGAGCTCTCCGAAGACCTGGAGCACGGCCGCGAGCACGAGGGTCGTCGGGCCGCGCCCGACAGTCGGCCGGAAGAGCGCCGGTGACCTGAACGTGACCTCCTCCGCGAGGAGCGCTTCGACTGCGGCGACGTCGGCAGAGGCGACGGCGTCCTCCCAGCGCTCGACGAAGCCCTCGGTCGCCGTCGCACCCACGGCGACACCCTACGCTCCTGGGCGCCGCTCGCGATCGATCATCTACGCTCGACGAATGCTCGACGATCGCGTCCGGTCCGTGCTCGCACGAATGGAGGCCGAAGAGGCAGCCGACCGTGAGAAGGACCTTCCCGTCTCCGAGCGCTCGCTCGCAGTCGGGCCGGACTCCGGTCGCCTCCTGTTCGCGCTCGTCGCGCCGAACGCCGGCTGCGAGGTACTCGAGATCGGCGGCTCTCGCGGCTACTCGACCGTGTGGCTCGCCTCGGCCGCACGCATCCTCGGCGGCCGAGTCGTGACCCTTGAGCAGGAGCCCGGCAAGATCGAGGCGTGGCGCCGGAACATCGCCGACGCCGGCCTCGAGGAATGGGCGGAGCTCGTCGAGGGTGACGCGAAGGAGATCCTGCCCGAGCTCGAGGACGGCTTCGACGTCGTCTTTCTCGACGCCTGGAAGGACGACTACGAGCTGCTTTTCGGGGTCGCACGGACGAAGCTCGACCCAGGCGGGATCGTCGTGGCCGACAATGTCACGACGAGCTCCACCGTCGAGGCCTACGCTGCGGCCAGGCAGGCCGACCCGACGCTCGTCTCGGTGACCGTGCCGATCGGGCACGGGCTCGAGGTGACGACCGTGCTCCAACCCTGACGACGCGCCGGAGCAGAAGTGCGGGCAGCCGCACTGGTGCCCTGTCCACCCGCGTTGCTATGGTGCGCCTACCGCGGAAAGGAGGTGGTCGGGTGTCAGATTCGTGTACCGGCAGTGGAGGTACCAGCGGGTAGAGGCGTGTCCCCGGGACCTACGGGGAATCGCCATAGCCACGCGTAGGGGACTCGCGCTCTCGCGCCGCCGACCACCTCGGTCAGGCAGGAAGCGCCTCTACCAAATCCAACG
>DASUZN010000202.1:0-13114 GCA_036376855.1 Gaiella sp.
TGGTTCTCGTGCTTCACGTACGTCTCGGCCCCGAGGAGCTCGTCGAGCCCCGCGTATGCGTGGAGCGGCGTCCGTTGCAGGTACGGGGCGATCGCCCGGCGCGCGTCGAGCACGTCGGCGAGCCCGGGGATCGTCCACCCGTTGCGCGAGGACGCGGCCACCGACCGACGTTACAGGTCGGAAGGGACCGGAAAGACCGCGGTGAGAGTTGTTCCCGCGCCGTCCGGGCTGACCACCTCGAGCGTCCCGCCAAGCGTCTCGACGCGGTCGACCAGCCCGCCGAGACCGGTCGCCTCGTCCTGGCACTCGATGCATGCGCCGCCGACGCCGTCGTCACGGACGGTTACCGCGAGCGTCGAGCCGTCGTCCACAACCCGGAGCCAGGCGTGCGTCGCCCGCGCGTGCTTGACGGTGTTCGTCACAGCCTCGGCGCAGACGTAGTACGCCGCCGCCTCGAGCGGCGCCGGCAGCCGGCGCGGCAGGACGAGCTCGAGCTCGACGGGGAGCGACGCGCGCGTCGCGCCAGCCCGGATCGCCGCTTCGAGACCCTGGCGGGAGAGCAGCGGCGGATCGAGCCCGCGGGCGAGCTCGCGAAGGTCGGCGATGGCGCCCTCGAGCTCGGCCAGGGCATCCGCCGCACGCGGCCCGAGGGCGGGATCGCCGGCGACCTCCCCCGCCACCGCGCGGATACCGAGCAGCGCGGCGGTCAGGCGCTGCTGCGCACCGTCGTGGAGGTTGCGCTCGAGCCGGCGCCGTTCCTCGTCTCCGGCCTGGAGGATCCGCAGGCGCGAAGCCGTGAGTTGCTCGAGCTTCGCGACGAGGTCGCGATGCAGGCGGTCGCGCTCCATGGCGATGCGAATCAGCGGCACGAACGTCTCGGCGAACTCCGCGTCGCCGAGCAGCCGCTCGGCGTGCACGAGCGCACCGACCCTGCGAGTCTCGTACCCGACCCAGGTGGTCGCGGTGCCGGCACCGCCGCGAGGCTCGGCCGTGACGCCGCGGACGTCGACGTAGCGCTCGAGCTCCCAGTCCCACCAGTAGAGGCGCAGCTCCGGGTCGTCGAGGATCTCCCGGAGCGCCGACTGCACCTCCTCGGGCGTGGCCAGGTCGGGAATCGCCTGGAAGACCCGCCCGATCGTGTCGAGCCAGGAGGCAACCGCGCGCATGGCGCAGGTTGTACCTCGTCGCGCGGGCGTTGTCACCCGGGGCGCGGCGAGGTCACCGCCGCACCCCGGGTCGACCGATCACTTGACGACGAAGGTGCCCCTCATCCCCGCGGCTGCGTGACCCGGCAGCGTGCACAGGTACGGGAACTTCCCGCCCTTCTTGAACGTGACCTTCACCGTCGCCGTCGTGCCCGGCTTCAGCTTCTTGGTCACCTTGCCGGCGATCTTGAAGTCGTGCTCGAGAGCGCCCTTGTTGGTGACCTTGAAGGTCACGACACCCTTTGCGGACGACTTCTTCGACAGCGTGAACTTGAGCTCCGACGGCTTGCCTGCGGTCACGTTGACGACCGTCGCTCTGGAGGCGCCGGAGGCGACCGGCAGCGCGATCGCGAGTGCCACGGCCATGCTCGCCAGGATCGCGATCAACCCCTTGCTCGTCATTGCCCCTCCTCGGATGGATGTGTGTCGTTACCCGGGTCACTATGCCTATCGCCCGTAGGCTTGCGGCATGCCTTCGACCCGAGCGCATCCAGCCTCGTCGGCCCGCACCCGGGTGCGGCGGCTTCCCGAGCGCGGCCGCTACGACCGCGAGGCGATCGACGCAGTCCTCGACGCCGGGCTCGTCGCGCATCTCGGGCTCGTCTCGGAGGGCCAGCCCTTCGTGATACCGACCCTCCACGCCCGGATCGGCGACGACGTGTACGTCCACGGCTCGTCCGCGAGCCGAACGCTCCGCGCGCTCGCGGACGGGATGGCCGCCTGTCTCACAGTGACGCTGCTCGACGGGATCGTCTTCGCGCGCTCGGTGTTCGAGCACTCCATGAACTACCGCTCGGTCGTCGTGCTCGGGACGGCAACGGCGGTGGTCGAACGGGACGAGAAGCTCGCCGCGCTGGAGGCGCTCACCGAGAAGCTCCTGCCCGGGCGCTGGGCGGAGGCGCGGCCGCCGTCGCCGACCGAGCTGAAGGCGACGTCCGTGCTGCGTCTGCCGCTCGACGAGGCGTCGGCCAAGATCCGCGACGGGGGTCCCGAGGACGGCGACACGCCGGATGCCGAGCTCGACGTCTGGGCCGGCCACCTCCCGCTCGTCGTGACGGCGCTCGACCCGGTCGTCGACCCGACGCTCCGACCAGGCATTCCGGTGCCGCCCGCGCTCCGGCCCTACCGGCGCCCTGGGCTCGTCGAGTAGCGACACTTTCCTCGTGCACGCACGCGATTTCGACACCGTCGTGATGAAGTTCGGCGGCTCCTCCGTGGCCGACCCCGAGAAGATCCGCCACGTCGCGCAGCGCTTCGTCGACGCGAAGCGGCGCGGCCTGAACGTCGTCGGCACGGTCTCTGCGATGGGCAAGACGACCGACGAGCTGCTCGCGCTCGCGTCGGACGTCTCGCCCACGCCGAACCCGCGCGAGCTCGACATGCTCCTCTCCACCGGAGAGCGGATCGCCTGCGCCCTCGTCGCGATGGCGATCGACGACCTCGGCGAGGAGGCCGTCTCCTACACGGGCTCGCAGGCAGGGATCCTCACCGACGCCGCGCACACGAAAGCGAAGATCCGTGAGATCCGCGGCGACCGCATCCGGGCCTCGCTCGAGGAGGGGAAAATCGTGCTCGTCGCCGGCTTCCAGGGGTTCTCGCGCGACACGATGGAGATCACGACGCTCGGCCGCGGGGGCACGGACGCAACCGCCGTCGCGCTCGCCGCCGCGCTCGGCGCCGCCTGCGAGATCTACTCCGACGTGCCGGGCGTCTTCACCGCCGACCCGCGGATCGTGCCGAACGCCCGCAAGCTGCCGGTCGTCTCGTACGACGAGATGCTGGAGATGGCCGCGTCCGGGGCCAGGGTGCTGATGCTCCGCTCGGTCGAGCTGGCGCGCAATCATGGGGTGCGCATCCACGCGCGCTCGACGTTCTCCGACGAGGAAGGAACCTGGGTGACCGATCACGAGGGAATGGAGCAGGCGATCATCTCGGCCGTCACCCACTCCGAGACCGAAGTCGTCTTCACGCTGACCGGCATCCCCGACCGGCCCGGCGTCGCGGCGATGATCTTCGACCGCGTCGCGCAGGGGCAGGTCAACGTCGACACGATCATCCAGAACGTCGTCCACGGGCGTGCGGAGGTGTCGTTCTCGGTGCCGGCCGAGGACGTCGCGGCCACACAGGGTGCGCTCGCGGCGACGCAGGAGGAGCTCGGCGCCTTCTCGGTCGAGCAGAACGAGCGGCTCGGCAAGGTCTCGCTGATCGGCGCCGGGATGCGTTCCCACCCAGGCGTCGCGGCCACGATGTTCCGCACGCTCGCCGAGCTCGGGATCAACCTCGAGATGATCTCGACCTCGCCGATCAAGATCTCCTGCATGATCGACCGCGACCGGATCCCCGAGGCCGTGCGCGCCCTGCACGACGCCTTCGCCCTCGAGGGCGAGCCGCAGGCCGAGCCCACGATCTGATCTTGCTCGCCAGGCAGGAATCCGCGGAAGCGGATTCCTGCGGCTTGATCCCCGCCTGCGTCGGGGCAGATCCCTGAAGGCGCCCTCTTCGCGGTCGCAACAGCCTCGGTGAGGCCAGGGCGAGCGGCAGGCACCCGCCTCCCGGCGCCGAAACGATCCTCGTATGAGCAACCGCACCGTCGAGGCGCTGATCACGGCCGGGGTCGGCCTCGTCGTCGTGATCGTCGTGCGCTGGCTCCTCGGGGTCGCGATCGGGCGCTACGAGCGGCGTCTGTCGGACAAGGACCCGATGCTCGCCGCGCGCCGGCGGACGACGCTCGGGTTCGTGCGCAAGGTGATCGTCGCGCTCGTCGCCTCGGTTGCGGTCTGGAAGGTGCTGTCGCTCTATCCGAGCACCGATCAGGTCGTCAACGCGCTCCTCGCTTCGAGCGCCGTCCTCGCGCTCTTCGTCGGCCTCGCGTTCAACGTGCCGCTCTCGAACCTCGGCTCCGGGATGCTCGTCGCGTTCGCGCAACCGCTGCGGATCGGCGACCGGGTCACTGTCGGCGACCAGACCGGTTTCGTCGAGGAGATGGACCTCCTCTACACGACGCTCGTCACCGACGACGCGCGGCGCGTGTTCATCCCGAACAGCCAGCTGACTGCGACGATGATCGTCAACCGGACGATCCGCGACCCGCGCCGGATCGTCTCCGCGTCCATTCCGATCCGGCTCGGCGCGCAGATCGACGAGGCCCGGACGGCGGCCCTCGGCGCGCTCCAGGGCATCACGGGAATCCACCACGACGAGGACAAGGTGCTCGTCGGCGACGTCAGCGGAAACGCCGTCTGGCTCACCGCGATGGCGTCGGCGCCGCTCGACGCGGACGTGATCCAGCTCGGCTCGGACGTGCGCGAGGCCGTGCTCGGCGCGCTCGGCGAGGCGGGCTACCTCGCCGCAAGCACCTGACAACCGTAAACCCGTGAGTCGTCCCCGGGCGGCCGGAGGCCGGCTTTGCCGGCTGGGAGGCCAGGTCAGGTCGTTCCGTGCGCAACCCGGAAGAAGGGGGCTCGTGGGGGAAACATGGTTTCCCCACGTCCGTTAAACGCAATCGCGCAGCGCCTGGGCCTCGGGTAGCGTCTCGAGCCGCTTCAGGGTGTTGTTCTCGATCTGGCGGATCCGCTCGCGGGTGACGCCGAAGGCGCGGCCGACCTCCTCGAGCGTGCACGGCGCCTCGCCGAGGAGGCCGTAGCGGAGCTCGATCACCTTGCGGTCGCGGTCGGGCAGCGAGCCGAGAGCGGCCTCGATGTCCTCGCGCCGGAGCGAGAGCGACGCGGTGTCGAACGGCGACTCCGCCTGGTCGTCGGGGACGAAGTCGCCGAGCGAGGAGTCCTCCTCCTCGCCGATCGGCTTCTCCAGCGAGATGGGCATCTGCGCCATGCGCAGGATCTCGCGCACTTCTTCGACCGACATCTCGAGCTCCTCGGCGACCTCCTCCGGCCGCGGCTCGCGGCCGAGACGCTGGATGAGCTGGCGCTCGATGTGCACGACCTTGTTGAGCTTCTCGACCATGTGCACCGGGATCCGGATCGTGCGCGCCTTGTCGGCGATCGCGCGGGTCACCGCCTGGCGGATCCACCAGGTCGCGTATGTCGAGAACTTGAAGCCCTTGCTGTGGTCGAACTTCTCGACGGCGCGGATGAGACCGAGCGACCCTTCCTGGATCAGGTCGAGGAAGGTGAGCCCGCGTCCGAGGTAACCCTTCGCGATCGAGACGACGAGGCGAAGGTTCGCCTCGATCATGTGCTGCTTCGCGCGCTGGTCGCCACGCTCGATCCGCTTCGCGAGGGAAACCTCCTGATCGGCCGTCAGCAGCGGCACCTTCCCGATCTCGCGGAGGTAGAGGCGCAGGGAGTCGAGCGACGGCTCGACGGTGAGGTCGAGCTTCGGCGCGGTCACGACCTCCTCGGGAGGCACGATGGGCTGCTCGTGGGGCAGTGCCTTGTGCTGCTCTCCCTCGACGAGCTCGATCGAGTGATCGATGAGGTACGTCGTGAAGTCCTCGAGCTGCTCCTTGGTGAGATCGACGTCCTCGACGGACTTGACGATCTCGTCGTACGTCAGGAACCCCTTCTCCTGCCCGTGCTCGACGAGCTTCTGAAGCTCCTCGACCTCCGGAAGAGCGGTTTCGACCGAGAGCATTGACCCCTTCTTTCTCCCTGGCGGTTGACGGAAGACAGACCCTCGAACGCAACGAGCCGGATCACGGTTCCGGCTCAGACCACGAGCCGGCGCATCGTATACACGACATCCGGACTTGGAAAGGTCGGATTCTCGATCATCGATCAGGTTCCGGAGCGGACGCGCAGCTCGCCGACGTGCTCACCGAGGCTGTTCGTCACCGGGCTCTCGCCGAGCGGGCCAGGGTCGAACCCGAGCGCGGACAGCACATGTGCGAGCGCCGGCTGGATTGCGCGGAACGTCCCGTCGACGACCTTGAGAGCGAGCCCGAGCCCGTCCGGCGAGGCGGCGCACAGCAGGCCCTCTGCGCCTCCCTTGGCAACCCACCCGTCGAGTGCTCGGATGAGAACCACGTCGGTGCCGTCCGGGCCGCGAAGCAGTTCAGGGTTGGCGCGGATCGCGCGGACGACGCGCTCGCCCCCGTCGAGCGAGGCGAGCCGCGTGAAGCTGTGCGCGGCGCGCTCGAGCGTCAGCGCGAAGGTGGGCACGCCGCAGCCGTCGACCCCGACCGGGAGCGACGACGGCTCCACCTCCGCCGCCTCGGCGACCTCGCGCAGCATCGCCTGCTGGCAGGGGTGCTCGAGGAACCGGTAGCCGGGCGTGGGCCAGTCGCGGGCGCGGCACAGCGCGAGGAAGCCGGCGTGCTTGCCGGAGCAGTTGTGCTCGATCGGGGTCGGCACGCCGCCGCACTCGAGCTCGTCCTCGGTGGCAGGCGCGTCGGCGAGGAGCCGGCGGACGACGGCGAGCTGCTCCGGCGCGGCGAGGTGCGAGGCGCAGGCGAGCGCGATCTCCTCGTCGTCGAGGTCCGGCCGCGCACGCACGACGGGGAGCGCCTGGATCGGCTTGGACGACGAGCGAAGGTACGTGACGAGCGAGGCGTCGCCGGCGGAGAGCTCGAGGCGCCCGTCCCGGACGGCCACCGCGTGCACGACGTGCAGCGCCTCGACGACCTCGCCGCGGGTCACCTCGACGACGATCGGCTCCACGGCGGCGAGCCTATCGGAGCGACACAGACCCTCTACGCTTCCGGCATGCCCGAGCTGCCCGAGGTCGAGGCCTGGGTGCGGGAGCTCGACCCGCTCGTCTCCCGTGCGCCGATCGAGGTCGCCCGGCCGGGTCACGTGGCGACCCTGAAGACGTTCGACCCGCCGCCCTCCGCGCTCGCCGGCCGCACGCTCGCGGGAGCGCGGCGACGCGGGAAGAACCTCCTCTTCCCCACGGCCGACGGTGAGCTCGTCCTCCGCGTCCATCTGATGAGCGCCGGCCGGCTGCGATATGTCGCGCCGGGGAAGAAGGCCCCCGCCAAGCCGATGTTCCAGGTGCGCTTCGCGGACGGCGGCGAGCTCGACCTCACCGAGGGCGGCAAGAAGAAGCGTGCGGGCGTCTGGCTCGTCACGCCCGACGGCCTCGACGCCGAGCTGGCGCATCTCGGGCCCGACGCGCTCGACGTCGACCACGCCGTGCTCGGGGAGATCCTGCGTCGCGAGCGCCGACAGCTCCACCCGCTCCTCCGCGACCAGCGCGCGCTGGCGGGGATCGGCCGCGCGCATGCGAACGAGATCCTTTGGACTGCGCACCTCTCGCCGTTCCGGCTCTCGACCGACCTCGGCGACGACGAGGTCGCGACGCTGGCCGCGGCGATCCACGACGACCTCGACCGGGCGCTGGAGCTCCGGCTCGAGGGCAAAGGCGATGCGGACGTCTACCGCGTCCACGGCCGCTTCGGCGAGCCGTGCCCGCGCTGCGGCGAGACCCTTCGTCGCGTCGACTTCGAGGAGCACACGATCACGTACTGCCCGGCGTGCCAGACCGGAGGGCGCGTGCTCAAGGACCGGCGGCTCTCGCGACTCCTCCGCTGACCCGGACCGACGGAGTAGCCTCCCGGGATGGCGAGGCTCCAGGTCAACGGCGTCGACATGGCGTACTCGGTCGCCGGCAACGGCGCGCCGCTCGTCCTCCTGCACGCCGGGATCGCCGACCGGACGATGTGGGAGGACGTGATGCCGATGCTCGCGGGCCGCTTCCGGGTGATCGCCTGCGATCTCCGCGGCTTCGGCGAGACGCCGCTCCCGGACGGGCCGTTCGTGTACGCGGCGGACGTCGCCGCGATGCTCGACGAGCTCGGGATCGAGCGCGCGCACGTGATCGGCGTCTCGATGGGCGGCCACGTCGCGCTCGACCTGGTGCTCGCGCGACCCGACCTGGTCGACCGGCTCGTGCTGGTCGGCGCCGGAATCGACGGCTGGGACCACGAGGCGACGCTGCGCGAGACGTGGGCAGAGGAGGAAGCCGCCTTCGAGCGTGGCGATCTCGACGAGGTCGCCTGGATGAACGTCCGCACCTGGCTCGACGGCCCGGACCGGGACGAGAACACGGTGCCGGCCGCGCTGCGACGCCGCGTGTACGAGATGCAGCGCGGCGCACTCGACCTCGAGAACCCCGCCGCGACGGGCGGCTGGCTCACGCCGAGTCGCCGCGAGCGGCTCGGTGACGTGACGGCGCCGACGCTCGTCCTGGTCGGCGCGCTCGACCAGCGCGACTTCCGCAGGATCGGGCGCTACCTCGCCGCCGAGATCCCGGGCGCCGTGTTCGAGGAGCTGCCCGGCGTGGCACACCTCCCGCCGCTGGAGCGGCCGGAGGCGTTCGCGCGCACCGTGTTCGGCTTCCTCGAGGCTGGAGCATGAGCTCGTGAGCGAGACGCCGGCACTCCGCGACGTGCAGGCCTCCGCTCCTCCCGTGCAGCTCGCACTCTCACGGGCAGGAGTGACGGGCGTCCACAAGGCGATCCGCGTCCGCCACGGCGAGCACGAGATCCTGATGGCGGCCGAGCTCGACTGCACCGTCGACCTCGCGCGTGACCAGAAGGGCGTCCACATGTCCCGCTTCCCGGAGCTCTTCGACGAGGCGATCGAGGAGGTCGTTCTCGGGCAGGGGCTCCACGTCGAGGCGCTCGCCGAGCGGATCGCCACCCAGATCGTCGAGCGCCAGAACGCGCTGTGCGCCGAGGTGCGGATCGTGGCGGGCTGGCCCCAGCGTCGCCGCACGCCCGTGACCGGCCTCGAGACACAGGAGATCGTCTCGCTGATCGGGATCGCCGCGTCGAGCGGCACGCGCACGCGGCGCGTGGTCGGCGTCGAGGCGACCGGGATCAACGCGTGCCCCTGCGCCCAGGACCTCGTCCGCGGCGAGGCGGCCGAGCGGCTCGCCGCCGCCGGGTTCGGCGAGGACGCGGAGAGGATCCTCGACCTCGTGCCGCTGGCAACCCACAATCAGCGCGGCCGCGGCACGCTCCTCGTCGGCACGGCGCAGGACCTCGACGCCGAGGACCTCGCGGGCATCGTCGAGCGCTCGATGAGCGCGCCGGTCTACGAGCTCCTGAAGCGGCCCGACGAGCTGCACGTCGTGGAGCAGGCCCACCGGCATCCGCGGTTCGTCGAGGACTCCGTGCGCGTCGCGCTCGAGGAGCTGCTCTCGACGATGCCCGCCCTTCAGGACGGCGACTTCGTGCTCTCGCGCCAGCGGAACCTCGAGACGATCCACGATCACGACGTCGTAGCGGAGCGCTGGGGGACCGTCGGCGAGCTCCGCGCCGAGCTCGGCGGCGCCGCCGCGTCCTCGGAGCAGACGACGCTCGAGTCCTGGCTCAGATCCTGACGAAGCGCACGCGAACGCCGGCCGCTTTCGTCATCGGCACGGTGCACGTCGCCGCCCGGCCCGTGCAGGCGCCGGTCCACCCTGCGAGGCGCCATCCCTTGGCGGGCGTCGCGCGCAGACGGAGAGGCGTGTACGACCGGGCAGTCCGCACACAGCGCGACGCGGCACAGGAGGCTCCCACGCCGGTCACCTTCCCCTTGCCTGCGACGGCGACGACGAGGCCGAAGCGCTCGGGCGCGAAGAGCGCGGCGACCGAGCGCGCGGCGTCGAGCTTCACCTCGCAACGAGCCGAGCCGGTGCACGCGCCCGACCAGCGCACGAAGCGCTGACCGCCTTCCGGGAGCGGGTCGAGCGAGACGACGCTGCCGGCGTCCCAATCCGTCCCGCACGAGGCGGTGCAGTCGACGCCGGGCACGTCGCTCTCGACCGAGCCGCGACCCGCAATCGCAAGCGTCAACCGGAGCTGCTGGGAGACGAGGCGCAGCCACAGCGAGTCCTGCAGATCCGGCCAGCTGCCCGTGTGGCCGTAGTAGTCGTCCCGTCCCACGTCGAGGACCAGCGAGGCGAGGGTCACGCCGGGCATGGCGTACGGATAGAGGAGGTCGGCCTCGCTGTCGCACGGGTGTCCGCGGGTATCGGGGCAGGCATGCGGAGCGCCGTCCGGGAGCGCCCCGAACGCATGGAGGAGCTCGTGGGCTGCGATGTTCGCCGACGGGATGTCGGTGCACGCACCGAGATAGACGATCGCGATCCCGTCGCCGTTCGGCGTGCCTGCGCCCTCGCCGCAGAGGTCGGCGTCGTCGACGGGACCGTCGTAGTAGACGAGCAGCTTCTCGTACTGCGACCGGCCCGTCGCCGCCGACGCCTGCGCCTCGATGCGGTCGCCGCGGACGCCCGACGACTGGAGCGTCGCCGCCGTGTCGGAGAGATGGAGCGAGAGGATGTCCGCCTGCAGGCCGCACGCGAAGCCGACCCGGTCGAAGCGGGGCTCGCGCGCCGGATCTTGCGCGAGCCACCAGGCGTCGATCGCATCGACGTCGGCGGAGAACTGGGGCGCCAGCTGGGCGCTGCGATCGCCGCTGTCCGACGGGTACGCGTAGATCACGCGAATCGAACGGCCGGTGAGCGCAGGCGGGCGGTCCTGCGTCGTCGTCGTGCCGCACCAGGTCGCCGCGTGTGCCGCGCCGGCACCCACGGTCAGCCCTGCCGCACTGGCAACCGCCAGCGCCACGACCGCGGCCAGGCGTCTCATCGCGCGCCCCGGAGGAGCCTGCCGGAGAACCGCGGCTCGCTGCCCGCGAGCAGGCGCCGGATGTTGTGGCGATGCAGCGCGAGGACGCCGACCGCGGCGATCGCGGCGAACCCTACGACGGGCCACGGGGCGTCCAAGGCGAGGCAGGCGAAGGGCAGCGCGCCCGCCGTCACTATCGACGCGAGCGACGCGTAGCGGAACGCCGCGAAGACGACGAGCCACACGACCAGGCACGCGAGCGCGGCGAGCGGCGCGAGGGCGAGAGCGACGCCACCGGCGGTCGCGACCATCTTGCCGCCCTTCGAGAACCGCAGGAACACAGGTCGCGCGTGCCCCACCATCGCCGCCACGCCCGCGAGGACACCGACCCAGTCGCCGCCCACTTTCAGGCCGACGAGCGCCGGAACGAGCCCTTTGGCGACGTCGAGAAGCGCCACGGGAACCCCGAGCGACGGGCCGTACACGCGCCACACGTTCGACGCGCCGACGTTGCCGCTCCCGTGACGACGGACGTCGTCGCCGCGGAGGAGCCGCGGAAGCACATAGCCGAAAGGAATCGAGCCGAGGAGGTAGCCGCCGAGGACGATCAGGACGTCGGCGGCGGTCACCGCCGTGCCCATCGCGACGTCAGAACGTGATCGAGTAGGACGCGACCCACCCGTTCACCACCTGCCAGTCGAGGTTCTCGAAGAACGCGTCGACGTACGAGGCGCGATCGGTCTGGTAGTCGAGGAAATACGCGTGCTCGTAGACGTCGAGCGCAACGAGAGGCGTCGCGTTCCAGACCGGGAACGTGTTCTGCGCGTCGCCGAGGTAGTTGAACAGGCGCCGCTCATCCCAGTCGTACGCCGTCCACGCCCACCCCCGCGCTGCGAGCGCGGTGGCCCGGAGGTCGGAGCGCCACGCCTCGACGGAGCCGAAGTCGCGCTCCACGAGCGTCCGGAACGCGCCGTCGGGGTCGCCGCCCTCGCCACCGAGGTGCGCGAAGTAGAGCTCGTGGTTCTTGACCCCGCCGACCGCGAACGTGAGGTCGACCTTCAGCGCACGCAGCTCCGAGTAGACCTGGTTGGCCTTCCCGAGGTCGACGCCGTCGAGCGCGCCGAGGATCTCGTTCCGCTTCGCGACGTAGCCCTGGTACAGGCGGTAGTGCGCCTCGACGGATGCCCTCGAGATGCCCTGGAGCTGCAGGAGCCTCGGGTCCAGCGGACGGGCGGAGATCTCCTGGGTGGGCGGCATCGGCGCTCCTCGATCGGCGGGACGGGACCGGCCGGAGCATATCCTTGGGGTTCAGCCTCGACGACCCGAAGGAGACACAACGATGGCGTACTCCGTCCCCGATCTCGCCTATGCGTTCGACGCGCTCGAGCCGCACATCGACGCCCGCACGATGGAGATCCACCACGACAAGCACCACGCCGCGTACGTCACGAACCTGAACGCCGCGCTCGAGGGCACGGAGTGGATGGACCGGCCGATCGAGGCCGTCCTGGCGAACCTCGAGATCATCCCCGAGGACAAGCGGACGGCAGTGCGGAACAACGGCGGCGGGCACGCGAACCACACCCTGTTCTGGGAGATCATGGGTCCGGACGGCGGCGGTGAGCCGTCGGGCAACCTCGCCGCGGCGATCGCAGACACGTTCGGATCGCTCGACGACGTGAAGGCGCAGGTCAACGATGCCGGCGTCAAGCGCTTCGGCTCGGGCTGGAGCTGGCTCGTGTGGGATGGGACCGGCTTGCAGGTGCTCTCGACGCCGAACCAGGACTCGCCCGTGATGGAGGGCTCCACGCCGATCCTCGGCGTCGACGTCTGGGAGCACGCCTACTACCTGAACTACCAGAACCGCAGGCCCGACTACCTCGCGGCGTGGTGGAACGTCGTCGACTGGAACGCCGTCGGCGCGAAGTTCGAGGCGGCCCGCTCGAGCTGAAGCCGGAGCGCGGGTTGGGGATGCGGCCGGCTGCCGCGTCCCCAATCCGACGACGCGCCGCGGCCGTATTCCAGTCGATGGATGCGGCCGTCGCGTACCGGTTCGACTTGCCCTTCACGCGCCGAAGGGCGAGCATCCTCGCGATGGCACCGGACGCCCGCACCGACACCGAGCTGCTCGGGCTCATCGCGGGCGGCGACCGCCCTGCGTTCGAGGAGCTCTACCGTCGCTACGCCCGCTCGGTGCTCGGCATCGCGCTGCGCCGGATGGGCGACCGCGGCCGCGCCGAGGACGCCACCCAGGACACGTTCGCGAGCATCTGGCGGTCCGCCGCCCGCTACGACCCCGCGCGCGGCCGGCCCGCGTCGTGGCTCTACACCGTCGCGCGGAACGCGATCGTCGACGGGCTGCGCCGCAGGCCCGACCCCACGGTGGCCGACC
>DASUZN010000203.1:0-2544 GCA_036376855.1 Gaiella sp.
CGAGGTCGTCGTCGACGATCGCCGTCGCGCCGTCGCTCAAGGCGACCGCGAGAGAGCTCGCGAGCGGGCCGACGAGCGGGTGGGCGGGATCGACGCCGCTGTCGATGACGCACACGTCCACGTCGCCTCGCGAGCCCCCGAAGGCCCAGTCCCGCGTCACGATCGCGCGCCACGCCGCGTCCGTCTCGACCGGCGGCGCATCGCCCGGAGGCAGGCTCCAGGCCGGGACGGGGCGCGCGCTCACGTGCAGGCGAGCGCGACCTCGCGTGCCGCGGTCGCGGAGCGCGCCGCGAGGTCGGCCCGGGTGGTCAGCTCGTCGTCGGGTCGGGTCGAGAGATTGACGTGGACGAGCTGCGCGGCGGCAACGCTGGCCGCCTCGGCGAGTGTTGCCGCCGTCCAGGCGTCGCCACGGACGTTCGGCGCGCCGTCCCGCGCTGCGAGCGCAGCCAGGGCCGCGACGTCGGCGGCAACCTCGGCGATCGTAAGTGGCACCTGCGCCGCGCGTCGCAAGGCCCGGCCCAGCGCCGCGTCCCGCTCAGGCCTGTGGAGCTGCTCGAGCGCGTGCGCATAGACGCGGTGGTCGTCGTCCGCGAGAACGAGCGCGCGGTCTCCGAGCGCCGCAGCCTGGGCCGCGATGCCCGGCGCGTCCTCCCAGTCCTGCGAGACCCGCGCCACGAGGCGCACGAGGCCGGAGGCCATCGTCGTGGCGAGCGCCGCGGCAGAGCCGCCGGCGGGACCCGGCCCCGACTGCGCAAGCACGTCGTGCAGCCTGCCCGTCGGCAGGCTGGCGAGCGTCAGCCCCGTCGTCGTCGTGCTCACGTCTCGAGGCGGCGGCGCAGGTGGGCGACGACGACAGGGGTCGGCTCCACGCCTTCGGCGCGGAGCATCGCCTCGAGGTCGGCGACGGCGCGCTCGCGGAGCCGCTCGTCCCCCTCGATCCGCTCGAGGAGCGTGTCGAGCTCGCGGCGCACGGCCGGCAGCTGCTTCGCAGCCTCCGCCCACCCCGCGGGTGGCGCCGGAAGCGCGCGCAGCAGCTCGGCGATTCGTTCCTCGGGAGTCGTCATCACTGTCCCACCTGTCCACCCGACGGGCTGGACTCGGATTTTCTTCCCTCGTCGGTCTCACGCGGATCGATGACGTCCCGGAGACGGGCGAGGCAGCGGGCGATCCGGCTCGCGATCGTGCCCGACGGGAGCTCGAGCTCGGAGCCGATCGTGCGGTAGCTCTCGTCGCGGCAGAAGAAGCGATCGAGGATCTCGTGGCACTCGGGCGAGAGCCGGTCGAGGGCGGCGTGCACCGTCAGGGCCTCGTCGAGGCGCGCGAGCCCGTCGTCGACGCCGTCCGGGACGTCGTCCACCGGCACCTCGCGTCCCGACCGGCGGAGCGAGTCGACCGCGCAGTTGCGCGCCGTCTGGGCGATCCACGGCCGCAGCGCGTCGCCGTCGCGGAGCGTGTCGAGCCGTTCGAAGACCCGCGCGAACACCTCCTGGAAGACATCCTCGGCGTCGTGAGTGTCGAGCCGGTAGACGCGCGCGACGATTGCGTGGACGTACCGCGCGTAGCGGTCGACGAGTGCCTCCCATGCGCTCTCGTCACCCGCGCGACAGCGAGTGACGAGCTCGGCGTCCGACGCGGCGTCCACCGCGGCCCGGCTCCGACCTAACGGTGCTCGGCGGCGCGGAGCCTGTCCGCGAGCAGCTCGAGCAGCTTCCAGGTCACGCTGGGACGGGACTCGGCGAAGCTTCGGAAGCTCCAGACCGGCAACGCATACGCCCGCAGCTGCGAGGTCGCGGTGACGGTCGCGGAGCGAGCCGACTTGTCCACGAGCGCGATCTCGCCGAACGACGCGCCGGGGCCGAGCGTTCCGACCTGAGCCCCGCCCACCAAGACGTCCGCGGTACCGCTCTCGACGACGAAGAAGTTCAGGCCGCCCTCGCCCTCGGTGGCGATCTCCTGACCGGGCCTGAACTCTCTCTCGATGAAGTCGGTGGCGAGCTGGGAGATAGATGCGTCGTCCAGCTCGGCGAAGATCGGGATGCCGCGAATGAGGTCGGCGGTCGGTTGTGCCATGGCGGCGACCTTACCCTGCCGGCGGCTCGCTGTCACGTGCCGAGCCGTCTCCCAGACGCAGCTCCTCGATCTCGAGCTCGGCCCGGTCGAGCCGCTCGACGCACGCGCGGTGGAGCTCCTCGCCACGCCGCCAGAGCGCCAGCGCCTCGTCCAGCGGAACGTCCCCCCGCTCGAGCCTCGCGACGACCTCGTCGAGCTCGCGCTGCAGCTCCTCGAACGACCGCTGCTCGCTCACGCGCGCCTCTGCCCCGGGAACGCACGGGCGTCCGGGGTTGGCACAGGACGTCTCACGGGCGCACCTCCTCGACGCGCGCGCCGAGGCCGCCGCGCGCGAGCTCGATCTCGACGAGTCCGCCGGCGGCGACCGTGCCGGCGTCACGGACGACGGCATCCCCGGCGCGCACGATCGCGTACCCGCGCGCGAGGGTCGCGCGAGGAGAAAGAGCCTGGAGCCGAGCCGCGGAGCGGTCGAGC
>DASUZN010000204.1:0-6782 GCA_036376855.1 Gaiella sp.
TCTCGAGCCGGACGTCGACGCCTTCCGCGCGGTAGAGCTCGACGAGCTCGGCCGAGAGATCGGGGCACCGGAGCTGGGGCATCAACGTGTCTCCCATCTCGACGAGCGTCACCTCGAGCCCGCGCGCGCGGAGCGACGCGGCCGTCTCGGCCCCGACGAAGCTGCCACCGATGACGATCGCGGAGTGAGCCTCGTCGGCCGCGGCGGAGACGGCTTCGGCGTCCGCGAGCGTTCGATAGGTGTGAACGCCGACGAGGTCGGCGCCGGGAACGGGCAGGCGTCGCGGGCGAGCACCCGTCGCCACGACAAGCGTGCCGTACGGGACGCGCTCACCGCCGGCGAGCTCGACCTCGTGCTCCTTCGGATGGATCGCCTCGACCGTGGTCCCGAGCCGGAGCTCGACGACGTCGTCCTCGTACTCGGCGGAAGGCCGCACGAAGACGGAGTCACGGTCCTGCTCCTTTCGCAGGAACCCCTTGGTCAGCGGCGGCCGGTTGTACGG
Organism: Gaiella sp.; assembly: GCA_036376855.1. Lineage (GTDB taxonomy): Bacteria > Actinomycetota > Thermoleophilia > Gaiellales > Gaiellaceae > Gaiella. The sequence goes on from DASUZN010000204.1 coordinate 503, forward strand.
CGGGTCGGGCTCCGCGGAGAGGAGGGTGACGTCGACCTCGCCGCCTGCCGAGCGGTACTCGGCGGCGAGCCTCCCTGCGGCGAGCCCGCCGCCGACGACGACGATCGAGTCGGTTGCCATGGCGAATCACTACCCGATTCGCCTCGCCCTGACACGCGGCGAACCGCGCACGGATCCGCGTTCGTCGGCACCCTTCCGTGCATGGCCGTGCTGATCGCGTCCGGGCTGCGCAAGGAGCTCTCCGGCGATCCCCTCTTCGACGGGGTCTCGTTCCGCGTCCGCCGGGGTGACCGGCTCGCGCTTGCGGGGCCGAACGGGGCGGGCAAGACGACGCTCTTGCGCGCGATCGTGGGCGAGACGTCGCTCCAGGGCGGCGAGCTCGCGTTCGCGAAGGACACGCGCATCGCACTCCACGACCAGCGCCCGCCGCGCGGCCAGGGGCTCTCGCTGCGGGAGTACTCGCTCTCCGGTGCCGGCGACCTCGTCGCGATCGAGGACGAGCTGCGGCGGCTCGAGGAGGCGATGGCCGGCGGCGACCACGCCGACGCGACGCTGCGCCGCTACAGCGAGGCTCAGGCGCGACTCGAGCACGCGGGCGGCTGGGCCTGGCGCGACCGCGCGGCGTCGATCGTCCGCGGCCTCGGGTTCGCCGACGCCGATCTCGACCGGCCGCTCGACACGTTCTCCGGCGGAGAGCTGACGCGTGCCTCGCTCGCGCGCGCCCTTTCCTCCGACCCCGACCTGCTGCTGCTCGACGAGCCGACGAACCACCTCGACGTCGAGAGCCTCGAGTGGCTCGAGCGCGAGCTCACGTCGCTCGACGCCGCGGTGATCCTGGTCGCGCATGACCGCTGGTTCCTCGAGGCGGTGACGACAGCGGTGCTGGAGCTCGGGGGCCCGAAGCCGTTCTTCTTCGACGGCCCCTGGCACGAGTGGCGCCGCGAGAAGGCGGCGCGCGCGGCAGCGGCGGCGACGCAGCTCGACCGCATCACGGACGACATCGAGCGGCTCGACCGGTTCGTGGCCCGCTTCCGCTACAAGAAGTCGAAGGCGAAGCAGGCCCAGGCCAAGCTCACGCAGATCGGACGCCTCGAGAAGGAGCGCCGCGCCGCGGCGCAGGACCTCGAGTCGATGACGAAGCGGCGCCGGACGCTCGGCTTCGAGTTCCTCAAGCCGGCGCGGTCGGGCCGGATCGTGCTCGACGCGGAAGACCTCGTCGTCTCGGCGGGCGACAAGCTCCTGCTGGAGGGTGCGTCACTCGTTCTCGAGCGCGGAGAGCACGTCGCGCTGGTCGGCCCGAACGGGTCGGGCAAGACCACGCTGCTCGAGACGCTGCTCGGCCAGCGCGAGCCGGACGAGGGCCGGATCAGGATCGGCCACGGCGTCGTGCCGGCGTACTTCTCACAGCACGAGGCGGAGCTTCCGGAGCACGGCTCGATCCTCGACGTCACGGCGGCGGCGACACGGCTGCCGCGCCCGCAGGCGCAGAACCTTCTCGGACGGTTCCTCTTCTCGGGCTGGGAGACGCACGAGAAGCAGGTGTCCGTGCTCTCGGGCGGCGAGCGTCGGCGGCTTGCGCTCGCGCTCGTCGTCGCATCCGGCGCGAACCTGCTCGTGCTCGACGAGCCGACCAACCACCTCGACCTCGAGAGCCGCGAGGCGCTCGAGGCGGCGCTCGAGGCGTTCCCCGGAACCGTGCTCCTCGTCTCGCACGACCGCGCCGTGCTCGACGCCGTGCCCGACCGGATCGTCGCGGTCGAGGAGCTCGCGCTGCGCTCCTACGACGGCGGCTGGGCCGACCTCGTCCGTGCGCGGGACGCGGCGCCGGCGCAGTCCTCGGCCGGAGAGCCCAAGCCGCGACCCGCGAGGAAGCCGAAGCCGGTCACGCGCCGGCCGACCGAGCTCGACCGGGTCGAGAAGCGGATCGGTGAGCTCGAGCCGCGCGTCGCGGAGCTGGAGGCGCGCCTCGCCGAGAGTTGGACGGACATCGACCTCCTGGCGTCGTACACGGCCGCCCGCGAGGAGCTCGACGGCCTGCTCGAGCAGTGGGAGGTGCTGTTCGCCGAGGCCCAGGCCGAGGCGTCGCCCGCCGAGGCAGGATGAGCGAGACTGGTCGAGAGTTCCCGTCCGGAGGAGCGACGATGTCCGCACACAGCCGGTTCTCGAGCTACGAGGAGGCGGTCGCCGCCCATCGCTGGGACGTCCCCGAGCGCTACAACATCGCGGCGGACGTGTGCGACAAGCACCCGCCCGACAAGCTCGCGATGCTGTGGGAGGACTTCCGCGGCAACGAGCGGCAGGTCAGCTGGGGAGAGCTGCAGGACGCGAGCAACCGGCTCGCGAGCGTGCTCCGCTCGCACGGGGTCGAGGTCGGCGACCGCGTCGCGATGCTCTTGACGCCACGGCCCGAGACGGCCGCCGCGTTCCTCGGAACGTTCAAGGCGGGCGCGATCCTGCTGTCGCTCTCGGTGCTCTACGGCGACGACGGGATCCGCCATCGCGTGACCGACTCGCAGGCGAAGCTCCTCGTCACGAACGCGGAGAACGCTGACCGCGTCCGCGCGCTCGATCTCCCGGTCGAGCACGTCCTCGTCCTCGACGAGGGCCTGGTCGCGTCGGGCGACCCGGGCTTCGAGCGGGTGGACACCGCCGCGGACGACCCGGCACAGCTCTACTACACCTCGGGCACGACCGGGCTTGCGAAGGGCATCCTCCACGCGCACCGCTATCTGCTCGGTCACACCGAGTTCGAGCTGTGCCACGACGTGCGAGACGGTGAGCGGTTCCACGGGATGGGCGAGTGGGCGTGGGCGGCCGGCATCGCGCCGCTGCTCGGCCCGTGGCGCTTCGGCGCGGTGCAGGTCGTGTTCGAGCGCGAGGGCGGCTTCGACCCCGCCAAGCAACTCGCGTTCCTCTCGAAGTACCGCGTGTCGAACGTCTTCGGCACGCCCACGGCGATCCGCTCGATGATGGGCATCGCCGACGCCGGGACGCGGTACCCGCAGGAGTTCCGCATCGTCTGCGCGGCCGGTGAGCCGCTGAACCCGGAGGCCATCCGCTGGTTCCGCGACCAGTACGGCGTCACGGTGCTCGACTACTACGGCCTCTCCGAGAGCTACCCCCTGTGCGGGAACTTCCCGTTCATGGAGGTGCGGGAGGGCTCGATGGGACGGCCGATGCCGGGCTGGGACGTCGCGATCCTCGACGAGGACGAACAGCCCGTGCCGTCGGGTGAGCGCGGCGAGATCTGCCTGCGCGCACGGTCGAACCCGCACTACCCGCTCGGGTACTGGAACAACGACGAGGCGGCGCGTGAGACCTTCGGCGGCGAGTGGTTCCACACGAAGGACGCGGCCCGCATGGACGAGGACGGGTACGTCTGGTACGAGGGCCGCGCCGACGACGTGATCATCGCGGCCGGCTACCGGATCGGCCCGTTCGAGGTCGAGTCCGCGTGTCTCGAGCATCCGGCCGTCGCCGAGGCGGCGGCCGTCGCGTCACCCGACGAGCGGCGCGGGAGCGTCGTCAAGGCATTCGTCGTCCTCGCCGAGGGCTACGAGGCGAGCGACGAGACCGCGAAGGCGATCCAGCAGCACGTCCGCACGCGCCTCTCCGCCTACCACTACCCGCGCCTGGTCGAGTTCGTGCCCTCGCTGCCGAAGACGCTCACCGGCAAGATCCGCCGGATCGAGCTGCGCGAGGCCGAGGCCCAACGCGTGCGCGAGGCCGCGCCCGCGTCGTAGAGCACCGCCCACGGTCAAGGGCCGGCCGCGCCGGTACCGACAATGTCGGTGTGACGCAGACGACACCCTGCGGCGTAGAGAGGACGTGCACGCGATGACGCTCGAGCAGCCGCTCGCAACGCGCCCGCCGCGGAGCCTCGCCGAGGCGGCCGAGGCGCACCTCGACGACGTGTTCGGCTACCTCCTCTACCTGACCCGCGACCGAGAGAGCGCCGAGGATCTCACGAGCTCGACCTTCGAGAAGGCGCTCAGGCTCTGGGACCGATTCGACCCGCGGCGCGGGAGCGCCCGCACCTGGCTGCTCGGCATCGCCCGCACGACCGCGCTCGACTGGTTCCGCGCCGAGGCGCGGAGACGCAGGCGCGAGGAGGCGGCGGCGCTCGACGAGCGCGTGGAAGACGTCTTCGTCGAGGGTCTCTCGCCGGAGCTCGAGGCGGCACTCACGTCGCTCTCCGCCGGCGAGCGCGAGGTGCTTGCGCTGCGGATCGTGCTCGAGCTCGACGGCGACGCTACCGCGCGCGTGCTCGGAATCAGCCCGACGGCCGTCTCGACGCGGCTCAGCCGGGCGCTCAAGCGACTCGAGGAGAGGGTGAACGAGGGATGAGCGTGAACGAGATCGTCGACGAGCTGCGCGGCTCGCGCCCGCGAGCAGGCGATGCGCTGCGTCTCCAGGTGCTGACGCTCGCGTCGGCGCCGCAACCCGCCTCGCCGTCGCTCCGCGACCGGCTTCGCGACCGGCGGCGACTGGTGCTGGCGCTCCCCGCCGCTGCCGCGCTCGCGGTCGTTGCCGCCGTGGCGGTCGGCGTCACGCGGCCCTCGCCCGCACCGGTGGCGTCGGAAGCGATCGCCTCGAAGGCGACGGCGGAGCGCAGCGCCGCGCCGCCCGGGGCGGCGACGTTCGCCGGACCTGCGCAGGATGCCGCCGGCGCAGCGACCTCGAAGGCGCCCGCGCCGACCACAGGACGGGCGCAGCGCTACAGCGCGACGCTCACGCTCGGCGTCGAGGACACGGACGCGCTCTCGACCGCGACCCAGCAGGCCCTCGCGATCGCGAAGGATCTCGGCGGGTACGTCGTCTCCGTCCAGTACGCAACGGGCGACACCGGCGCGGCGTCGCTCACGCTCCGCGTCCCCTCCGGTCAGGCCGCGACGGCGGTGACGCGTCTCTCCGGCCTGGGCACGATCCTGGCGCAGAACGTCCAGATCGACGACCTCCAGGAGTCGCTCGACACGCTCGACCGGCAGGTCGTCCGCCTCCGGGCGCAGATCGCGACGCTGACGGCCGCGATCGACCGTGCGGAGACCGCGGCCGATCGCGCGCGTCTGCTCGAGCGCCGTGCGCAGGCGCAGGCGCAGCTGCAGGCGCTGCGTGCGAACCGCGCCGCGACGGCCGAGGTGGCGCGGAACGCGACGATCCAGCTCGAGCTTCGCACCGAGGAGTCCTCGACCGCGCCCGCACCGGGCTCGCGGCTCGAGCGCGCGCTCGACAAGGCGCTGGCCGTGCTCGCCTGGGAAGCCGTGGTCGTGCTCGCGATCCTCGTCGCGGCCGCGCCGCTCGCGCTCGTCGCCGCCGCGGTGTGGCTGACGCGCAGGACCCGACGGCGGCGCGAGGAAGAGCGCCTCCTGGCCGCGAGCTAGCGCGACGACGCCGTCCGCCGCGCGGCGACCGTCTCCTCGACCGGCAGCGGGTCCGGCCGGTCGACGGTCGACGCGACCAGGAGGGTCGTTCCGGACTCCGCCGAGGCGAGGATCGACCGCGCGACGTCGATCACGTGGAGCGCGAGACGGCCGGACGCCCGCGGCTCGCGGGCGGCGGCGATCGCGTCCACGAGATCCTCGAGGCCGATCCCACGCGCCTCGCGCGCGCCGCGGGAGCGATAGGGGTGTACCTGCCAGTCCCCCCGGCCGCCGCGGAGCCGGATCGTCTCGCCGAACATGTTCGGGTCGGGAAGCAGGAGGGTCCCCTCCGAGCCGAGCACGAGGAACGTCGAGGAGTAGTGGCTGGGCGCCTCGAACGTCGCGAGCAGCGTCGCCGTCGCGCCGCATCCGAGCTCGAGCGCCGCAGTGGTATGAGTCGGCGTCTCGGCGGCGAAGCGCTCGCCGCGCCGCGGCCCGATCTCGATCGTGCGCTCGGCGACGAAGGTCGAGGAGAGGCCGGCGACGCGGAGGACCGGGCCGAGCAGCGCGACGATCGCGGTCAGGTAGTACGGCCCCATGTCGAGCAGCGGGCCGGCTCCGTCCCGGAAGAAGATGTCCGGATCGGGGTGCCAGGCCTCCTGCCCGCCCGCGAGCATCGTCGCCGAGACGCCGAGCGGCCGTCCGATCGCGCCGCGGTCGATCAGCGTGCGTGCCTCCTGGAAGGCGCCGCCGAGGAAGATGTCGGGCGCGCAGCCGACCCGCAGGCCGGCCCGGTCGGCGAGCTCGAGGAGTTCCGTCGCCGCGGGGGCCGACATGGCGAGCGGCTTCTCTGAATAGACGTGCTTTCCCGCCTCGAGCGCGGCGATCGCGAGCTCGGCGTGCGACTCCGTGTTCGTGCA
>DASUZN010000205.1:0-8296 GCA_036376855.1 Gaiella sp.
GGTCACGCCGGCCGTCGTCTAGATCTCGGCCACGAACGTGCCCGGGCGTGCGACTTCAGTCGGACGACCGGGCACGAGGCCAGTTCTCGACAGAGGTGTCCGACTGAAGTCGGACACCTCAGGCCACGCCGGCCAGCAGGAATGCGCGCGACTCCTTGAGCATCTCGCGGGCGATCACGAGGCGCTGTACCTCCTGCGTTCCTTCGTAGATCTGCGTGATCTTCGCGTCGCGCATGAACCGCTCGACGGGGTACTCCTTGACGTAGCCGTAGCCGCCGAGGATCTGCACCGCCTCTGTGGAGACCTCCATCGCGACGTCGCCGCACATGAGCTTCGCCATCGCCGAGGCCTTCGTCAGCTCTGCCTCCGGGACGTCGGCGTCGGCCATCTGCCCGAACCGGTAGAGAAGGCCGCGGGCGGCCTCGGTCTTCGTCTCCATGTCGGCGAGCTTCGCGGCGATCAGCTGGTGCTGCGCGATCGGCTTACCCATCGTCTCTCGCGTGCGCGCGTACTCGAGCGCGTAGTCCGTCGCGCCCTGAGCGATGCCGAGCGCCTGCGCCGCCACTCCGGGCCGCGAGCGGTCGAGGATCCGCATCGCGAGCTTGAAGCCCGAGCCTTCGGGGCCGAGCCGGTTCGCCTCGGGGACGCGGCAGCCGTCGAACACGAGCTCGCCCGTGGTCGACCCGGCGATCCCCATCTTCTCCTCGAGCCGCGCGACCTCGAACCCCGGCGTGTCGGGCTCGACGATGAACGCCGAGATCCCCGGGTGGCCGGCCTCGGGGTCGGTCTTCGCAAACACCGTGTAGAGCCCCGCGACGCCGGCGTTCGTGATGAACCGCTTCGTCCCGTCGAGCACATACTCACCGTTGTCGCGCCGGGCGACCGTCCGCATCGCGGCCGAGTCCGAGCCGGAGCCCGCCTCGGTGAGCGCATACGCGGCGAGCACCTCGCCGGACGCGAGCCGCGAGAGCCAGGCTGCCCTCTGCTCGTCGGAGCCGCCGAGCTTCAGCCCCAGCGAGCCGAGCTCCTGTACCGCGAGGATCAACCCGCTCGTGGCGCAGACCTTCGAGACCTCCTCGATCGCGATGAGCGACAACAGCGTGCCGGTGCCCGTTCCGCCGACGTCCTCGCCGAAGAAGAGCCCGAAGATCCCCTGCTCGCGGAAGAGCTCGACGACGTCCCAGGGAAACTCGTGCGACGCGTCGATCTCGGCCGCGCGCGGTGCGATCCGCTCGCGCGCGACCGTGCGCACAAGCTCGCGCAGCTCGCGCTGCTCCTCACTCAGGACGTCCCAGGGCACGTGGCGGATTGTATTGCCGCTACGCCGCGCCGATGACCTCCGCCGGCACGAACTTGCTGACTTCGACGATCTTGTCCGCCGGCACGTTCGCCCGCCGCGCTGCCTCCATGATCGCGTCTGGCGACGGCGCCTCGTAGAGGCAGTACGTGCGCAGCTTGTCGGCGGTGATGAACGAGAAGAGCCAGCTGACGCCCTCGTCCGCGTTCACCGCGTCGATCGCGCGGACGTCGTCTGCGGTCAGGTCGAGCTGGTCCGCGAACTTGCGCTCGATGACGTAGAGGGGCATCGCTCAATGGTACTCGCGCGGTCAGTCCGGGACGAGGCCTCGACGGAGCGCGTACGCCGCCGCCTCGGTGCGGTTCGAACAGCGTGTCTTGCGGAGGATCGAGCGGATGTGGTTCGCCGCGGTGTGCTCGCTGATGTGGAGGACGTGTCCGATCTCGCGGTTCGAGCGGCCCCGCGCGAGCTCGACGAGGATCTCGACCTCGCGCGCGCTGAGGCCGTCGGGCAGCGCCCGCGTCGGCTCGACGTCGGCGCCGAGCTCGGTGGCACGGCGGGCCAGCCCGGGAAGGCCGATCGTCTGCGCGAGCCCGAGCGCGAGGCCGAGCTGTCCCCGCGCGTGCGAACGGTCGTCGCCGGCGTTCCGCACGAGGAGCATCCGCGCGTAGTCGTAAGCGGTGTGCGCGAGCCAGGTCCGTGCGCCGAGCCTCGTGTTCAGGGCGAGGGAGGCGTGAAAGTGATCCTCGGCCTGCTCCCAGTCGCCGAGCACGGCGGCCGTCGTGCCCAGGTACCGGTCCATCGCGCCGTAGCACGCGACCAGGTGACCGATCATCACGTTGCCGCCGGAGTACGCGGCGAGCTCGGGATAGAGCGCTTCCGCCGCCTCCGCGTCGCCGAGCGCGGCGCACGTGTCCGCGAGGTACACGAGCGATGCGAGCCAGAGGGACGAGCGCAGCGAGCCGAGCCCCTCGTCGAGAATGCGCCGAAGCTCGCGCCTCGCGTCGTCCTCCATCCCGAGCTCGGCGTAGAGCGCGGCGAGCCCCGGCCCCCACGCGCCCGAGCGGGACTCCGCGTCCAGGAGGCGCACGACCGGAGCGAGCTCGGCGAGGCGCCCCTGCTCGCGGCGGAGCCCGAACATCTGGATCGCATGGATTCCCGAGGCGTCGCGGCCCGTGAGGAGCTTCCCCCACTCCTGCGACCGCGTCGCGGCGAGCTCCGACCCTGGGAGATCCCCGTCGCAGAGAGCGATCGCGGAGGCGTAATGCCCGGAGACGTGGAGGAGGAACGGCTGACTCAGCCTCCTCGCGATCGCGTCCAGCTGGCCGAGCACCTCGCGGGCGGCGTCGTGGTCGCAGAGGACGACGTTCGACGGGACGAGCCACGAGAGCGCCTCGCTTTCGATCTTGACGTCGTCGAGCTCCCGCCCGATGTCGAGCGCCTCGAGCAGCATCCGGTTGACGTCCTCGTTCGTCGAGCTGCCGCGGGCCCAGTACGACGTGGAGAGGGTGGTTCCGAGCGTCCGGAGGTCGCCTCGGCGACGCGACATCGCGACCGACTCGTCCCGTGCGACCGCTGCCCGGCTCGACTCGCCTCGGATCTCGAGGGCGCGCGCGAGGCCACCGAGAACGCGGGCGAGCAGCGCGGAGTCCGTCTTTCCGAGAGCGGCAGCGGCCTCCTCGAGGCGATCGATCGATTCGCCTTCGTGCATGGCGGGCCGCCATGCGGCCTCCTCGAACCCGATTGCGGCGCGGGCGAGGACGTCCGCGTCGCCGAGCGAGCGCGCCAGGTCGGCTGCGCCTGAAAATGCGTCGAGCGCCGCGTCGGCGCGCCCTGCCCGGTTGCGGGCGTCCCCGAGGCGGAGCATCACGTCGGCCCGCTGGCTGGGCTCGGTCACGCCGAGATCGAGCGCGACGCCGAAGCGGTCCTCGGCCTCACGGAACGCGAGGGCACGGACGGCCGAGTCCGCCGCGAGCAGGTTGTAGTCGACCGCGCGCTCGACACCGCCGACCGGCGCCGCCGCGGCATAGTGGTACGCGAGCGCAGAGAGCACCGCCCGGCTGTCCCCGTGCGGCCGGCCGACCTCGAGCGCCTCCGCGACGAGCAGGTGCATCTCCGCCTTGCGGGACGACGAGAGGCGCTCGATCACGGCCCGCCGCACCAGCTCGTGTGCGAAGCGGTACGCGAGGCGCCTGCCCGGCTCCTCGACCAGCAGGCCGTTCCGTACGGCCTCGTCGACGGCGTCGAGCAGCACGCCGCCCGGCACGACCTCCGTGTGCCGGACCGTGTCCAGCTCGAAGTCCGCGCCCGCCACCGCCGCGAGCGCGAGCACCTCGTTCGCCTCGGCGGAGAGGCGGGTCAGCCGCTGGTTGACGACCTCGCGCACGGTCGTCGGCGTGCCGAGCTCGGCGGCGGGGCGGGTCAGGCGGACGCCGCCCGGGCCGATGTCGACCTCGTTGGCATCGAGCAGCTCCCGCCAGAGCTCGGTGACGAGGAACGCGTTGCCGCCGGTGAGCCCGAGGATCGCGGCGCTGAGGTCGCGGTCCGGCTCGGCGCCCGCCGTGAGCCGGACGAACTCCGCGACGTCCGCCTCCGAGAGACCCGCGAGCCGAAGCCTGACCACACCCTCCGTCCGGTAGACGTCGACGAGCGCCGAGGCGAGCTCGGCGGGGACGTCGGCCTCGTCGTCGCGGAAGGTCGCCACGATCAGCATCCGCGCGGCGGCGCCCGACCGGACGAGATGGCGCATGAGCCCGAGCGTCGACGCGTCCGCCCAGTGGACGTCCTCGAGGACGACCAGGAGCGGCCGCTCGGAGCTGACGCCGACGAGCAGGTCGGTCACCGCCGTATGGAGCCGGTGCCGCTCGGCGTCCGCGTCGGCCGGCTGCGGCCGGGGCAGGTCGCCGACACGCGCTGCCAGCCCCGGCAGGAGGCGCGTCAGCTCGCCGCCGCCCTGGACGAGGTGCGGGCGCAGCGCGTCCGGGTCGGCGTGGCGCACGAGATGCTCGAGCGCCGCCGCGAACGGCCCATAGGGCGTACCGACGACGCCGTCGCAGTCGCCGTAGAGCACGATTGCGCCCTCGGCCGCAACTTCACCCGCCAGCTCCCGCACGAGCCTGCTCTTGCCCGAGCCGGGCTCGCCCGCGAGAAAGGCCGCGCGACGCCCCTCCCCGGCGGAACGGGGCAGCAGGGCCTGAAGCATCGCAAGCTCCCGCGCGCGCCCTGCGAACGCGAACGTCGGGGTCAGGCGAAGCGGGCCGGGAAGGGGAATGGCGGTGTCCGTGCCCATCGATGGTCAGATCTGATCATTGCGCACGGAGCAGGTGCGGAGAAGTGGGTCAACACCGGTCATGACACAGGCGACGAGCGCTCCTACCCTCGGCGAGACCCGATTTCGAGGATGAGGAGGACCCCATGAGCACGACCGTCTCCCCGGTGGAGAGCGCACGCGCCGAGCTTGCGTCGTTCGGCGACCGGATCGTCGGCCCCGACGACGCCCGCTACGACGAGGCCCGCACGATGTTCAACGCGATGATCGACAAGCGGCCCGCGCTGATCGCCTTCTGCACGAGCGCCGACGACGTCACGGCCGCGATTCGCTTTGCGCGCGAGCGCGACCTGACGCTCGCCGTGCGCGGCGGCGGGCACAACGGCGGCGGCCTTGCGAGCGTCGACGACGGGGTCGTGATCGACCTGTCGCCCCTCAAGGAGGTGTCGGTCGACCCGGCAGCGCGCACGGTGCGCGTCGGCGGCGGCTGCGTCTGGGGCGAGGTCGACGCCGCGACCGGTCCGCACTCACTCGCGGTGCCGACCGGGATCATCTCCTCGACCGGCGTCGGCGGGCTGACGCTGGGCGGCGGCCACGGGTATCTCTCGCGCCGGCACGGCCTCACGGTCGACAACCTGCTCTCCGCGAAGCTGGTGCTCGCGGACGGCTCGCACGTGACCGCGAGCGCCGACGAGAATCCCGACCTCTTCTGGGCGATCCGCGGCGGCGGCGGCAACTTCGGCGTCGTCACCGAGTTCACGTTCCGCGCGCATCCGCTCGAGACGATCGTCGGAGGGCCGACGTTCTGGGCGATCGAGGATGCGGACGAGCTCCTCGCCGCCTACCGCGAGTGGCTCCCGTCGGCGCCGCGCAACGTGATGGGATTCTTCAACTTCCACACGATCCCGCCGGTGAAGGAGGCGTTCCCGGAGGAGCTCCACCTCCGAAAGGTCTGCGGCGTCGTCTGGTGCATCGACGCGTCCGACGAGGAGGCGGAGGCCGCGATGGCACCGATGCTGTCCGTCGCCGAGCCCCTGCTGCACGGGGTCGGCCGCATGCCGATCGCGGCGCTCAACTCGGCGTTCGACGGGCTCTACGGGCCAGGCGACCAGTGGTACTGGCGCGGCGCGTTCCTGCGCGAGATCCCGGACGAGGCGATCGCCGTGAACCGGGAGTGGAACGAGCGGATGCCGGGCTTCAAGGCCGGGACGCACTTCTATCCGGTCGACGGCGCCGTCAACGACGTGGCGCCCGAGGACACGGCGTTCGGCTACCGCGACGCGACGTGGTCGCAGGTCTTCATCGGCTGCGATCCGGATCCGGCGAAGGCGGCCGCGGTCCGAGAATGGACGATCGGGTACCACCAGGCGATCGTCCCGTACACGGCGGGCGCCTCGTACGTCAACTTCATGATGGACGACGAGGGCCAGGCGCGCGTGAAGGCGACCTACGGCCCGAACTACGAGCGGCTCGCGCAGATCAAGGCCGCGGTCGACCCGGACAACGTGTTCCGCGTCAACCAGAACATCCTGCCGGCGGCTGCTTGACAGATCGGGGGGACACGGGCCGGCTCCGGGAGGGGCCGGCCCCATTTACGGGAAGGCCGGCGCGGAGAGACGCGCGAGCGCGGCCCCCGCCGCGAGCGCGACCGCAGCGGCGCCCACGAAGAGCGCCGTGACCTCCGTCGGCTGGTCCTCGTGACCGAGCTCGGAGCCAAGCCGGCGGTACGCCGACTCGAGCGCCGCCGCCGACCGTGCGGCGAAGTACTCGCCGTCCGTCGCCTCGGCGATCGCCCGCAGCGTCGCCCGGTCCGGGACGCGGCTGAAGCCGCTGAACCCGCCGAAGCTGCCGGGCGCGCCGCCGCCGCTTCCGTCCCGACGATCCGTCCCCAGCGCGACCGTGAACACGGGGATCCCCGCCTCGGCCGCGCGCGACGCCCCTTCCGAGGGCGGGAGCAACCCGCGATTCTGACGCCCGTCGGAGAGGAAGAGGATGCTGACCGCGTTCTCGGGCACCTTCGAGCCCGCGCCGGTCGTCGCGCCCGTCTCGCCGAACGCGCTCCGGCCGAGCTCGACCGCCCGGGCAAGTGCGTCGCCGATCGCGGTCCCCCCTCCCGCCTGCCAGCGGCTGATCTCCGCGACCGAGCGGCGCACGCGTGCGCGGTCGCGTGTCGGCACGGCACCGACGCTCACGTCACCGGAGAACGTCACGAGGCCGACACGGAGCTCGTCGGGCGCGCGCTCGAGGAACCTCCGTGCCGCCGTCTTGGCCGCGTCCAGCCTCGTCGGCCGGACATCGGTCGAGAGCATCGACCGGGACGTGTCGACGACCAGCACGACGGTTGCGTTCTCGACCGGCGCCGACCTCGTCACGTGGGGCCCGGCCATTGCGACGCCGAGGAGCGCGAGCGCGGCGGTGACGAGCGCGAGCGGCGCGTACCGTCGCACCCCGCTCACACGGGACGAGACGCCGCGCAACACGTCGACGTTCGGGTAGCGGACGACGTAGCGCGGCCTGCGACGAGCGAGCACCACGAATCCGGCCGCCAGGGCGGCGAGCACCGCGAGCGAGAGCAGCGCGAAGGGCCGGTCGAAGCTCAAGCGATCCTCCGGTCGGGATCCGATCGTAGCGTCCCAACGTAGGACGCTAGGCTCGGCGCGTGATCTTGTCGAACGGCGTCGTCCGCACGATGGACTCCTCGCTGCCCACCGCCGCGGCGCTGGCGATCGCGGGCGAGCGGGTCGTCGGCGGCGTCGGGACGCACGAGAGCGCCCTCCCGACGCCCGAGCGTGTCGACCTCCGCGGGCGCTGCGTGCTCCCCGCGTTCACAGACTCGCACGTCCACTTCCCGACATGGTCGCTCGCCCGGAGCGACGTTCAGCTCGAGGGCTCCGCCTCGCTCGCCGAGGCGCTCTCGCGGATCTCGGCCCATGCCCCGCGCGGCGAGTGGATCCGCGGCTACGGCTGGCGTGACGCCGGCTGGTCCGAGCATCCGTCGCGGCGCGCACTCGACGAAATCACCGGCGAACGGCCGGCCGCGCTCTGGTCGAAGGACTACCACTCGCTCTGGCTCAACACGGCGGCGCTCGCCCGCGCCGGCAACGACCTCGAGGTTCACGGAGGGGTCGTCGAGCGCGACGCGGACGGCGAGCCGACCGGGGTGCTGCGCGAGGAGTCGGCCTGGCGGTTTCGCGAGCGGCACGTCACCGTGACGGAGGACGAATGGGTTGCCGCGACCCGCAAGGGGCTCCGTGTCGCGAGTGAGCGCGGCGTGGGCGCGATCCACGACAAGGACGGCTGGCTCGGCGCGCACGGCATCTTCGGTCGGATCCACGAGGCCGACGCGCTGACGCTGCGCGTCTGGCAATCGCTGCCGATCGAGCACGCCGGCCGGCTCGCGGAGCTCGGCCTGCGCTCGCGGATCGGAGACGACTACCTCCGGCTCGGCTACCTGAAGACCTTCATGGACGGCACGCTCGGCTCGCAGACCGCGTGGATGCTCGACGGCAGCGGCGTCTGCATCACGAGCGGCGAGGAGCTCGCGGAGCTCGTCCGCGAGGCGGCCGCGGCCGGCTGGCCGGTGGCCGTGCACGCGATCGGCGACCGCGCGAACCGCGAGGCGCTCGACGCGTTCGAGGCGACCCGCGATATCTGGCAGCCGCTCGGGCTCCGCCAGCGGATCGAGCACGCACAGTGCCTCGATCCCGCCGACGTGCCGCGGTTCGCGGAAC
>DASUZN010000206.1:0-5721 GCA_036376855.1 Gaiella sp.
GAGGAGGAACGGTGTCTCGCCGCGGCGGCCGCGAGCGAGCTCCGTCTCGAGCCCGGTCGTGCCTTCCGCGCCCGGCGTCTCCTGGACAGGGTCTGTCGTGCGGTCGGTCATGGCGTCTCGCTACCCCCGCCGCGAGAGGACCAAACGAGGTCCCGGCGCGGGTGTTTCGCTTGCAGAAGGAGTGGGTAGCACCACGGGTCGTGGCGGCGACGACGACGGAGACACATCCCCTCCGCAGGCCGCACCGCAGTGGGCCGACACTCGTCCTGTTCGACGGCGAGCAGGCCGAGGAGTTGAACGACCTCGATGACGCACCCTCCCGTCTCGGCCGGTCGCAGTTCCTCTGGATCGACACGGACGAGCTCACCGCCGAGCTCGCCGAGCGGCTCGCGTCGGCACTCCGAGTGGACGAGCGCCGTGCCCACGAAATGCTGGACGACGGCGTGCGCGGCTTTCGCGACGGCTGCGACTTCGTCCGCGTCGGCATGCGGACCCCGACGAGCGACGCGTCGCGCGAGGTCGCTCGCCTCACGTGCGTCGTTGGAGACCACTGGGCGCTGACCGCGCACGACCGGCCGGTCGGGGTCCTCGACGACCTCGCCGAGCTCGCCGTGGGCTCGGGCCCGACCGGCGAGCTGAGCGGCCCGTCCTTTCTCGCCATGCTCTTCGAGTGGGTGCTGAACGGCTACTCCTTGTCGTTCGAGGAGATCGAGGAGGAGCTCGAGCGGCTGGACGAGCGCGCGATGCGCGGGCGCGGCGAGGCGGAGACCCACATCGAGTCGCTCGTCGACCTGCGACGAAGAGCCGGCCGGCTCCGTCGCGACCTTTCCTCTCATCGAACGGCGCTGCTCGCACTGACTCAACCCGAGCTCGAGGCGCTCGGGGACGACCAGGAAGCCGATCGTTTCCGTCGCCTGCTCGAGCAGTACGACAGCGCGATGCAGACGGCACGCGACGCGCGGTCGAGCGTCGTGAGCTCGTTCGACGTCCTCATCGCGAGGACCGGGCACCAAACGAACGAGATCATGAAGGTCCTCACGCTCGCCTCGGTGCTCCTGCTCCCGGGCGCGCTGCTCGCCGGCGTCCTGGGGATGAACTTCAAGGTCTCGCTGTTCGCGCACACGTGGCTGTTCTGGGTCGTGATCGCGCTCATCGCCGCGTTCGCGGCCGTCACGGTGGCGGTCGCGAAGCGCCGGCGCTGGATCTGACCGGGTTCAGGCGGCGCGCTCGGAGAGGGTCGCCCGGCCGCGTTCGTCGGTGCGTTGCGCCTCCGCGTTGATCTCGGCGCCGAAGAGCAACGCGGCGCTCGTCAGCCACAGCCTCCTCCACGGTCCCGGCATCGGCCACGAGCGAGAAGACCCCGAGTGCGAAGAGCGCGGCGGCAGGGATAGCGAGGAAGAGCGAGTACGCAAGCGCCTGCGCGACCATCGGCACGTCGTCGTCCCGTGCCTCGGCGACCGCCCGACGGAGGACGTGCCAGATCGAGCCCGCGGCTCGCACCTCGTTCACGGGTCGTGGCATTCCACGCGGGCGACATCCGAAACAGACTGGCGCGGCCAGTTTCGAGCGCGGGAATCGGGGTACGACCCGACACCGTGAAGTCGAGGAAAGGAACCCGGACATGCCAGAGATCACGAATTCCCGAGAGCTCTTCCTCCACGAGCTCGGAGACATCCTCTACGTCGAGCAGAAGCTGGCCGATGAGGTTCTCCCGAAGCTCATCGGCGAGGTCACGGACGACGAGTTCCGCGACGGCCTCGAAGGGCATCTCAGGGAGACCCGCGGCCACGTCGAGAACGTGAAGCAGGTCTTCGCCGAGCTCGGCGAGACGCCGAAGCCGGAGCCTTGCCTCGGCTTCGAGGGGCTGAAGAGGGAGCACGACAAGCTGAAGTCCGAGACGTCGCCCGACCTGATCGACTCGGTCGATCTCGGCGCCGCCGCGCGCACGGAGAACTACGAGATTGCGGCGTACGAGGGCCTGCGGCGGATGGCCAAGGGACTCGGCGAGGATCGCGCCGTCGACCTCCTGGACGAGAACCTCGCCGAGGAGAAGGAGGCCCTTCGCCTCGTCGAGAAGATCGCGACCCGGGTCAGCAAGGAAAGCGCCAAGACGCTCGCGTAGGCCCGCCGGCTGACGTCTGGAGGAGGAGCCGTCATGAAAGACGCGCTCCTCCTCGCCGACGTCGTCGACGAATCGCTCTCCCGCCTGTGCCGGTCGTCGCCCTGCGTCGCCTCGGACATGCCGGCCGGATGCCTCGCCGCACGGCGGCCGCGACGTCCGTCGGTTACGCGCGTCGCGCGGGCGGGTAAGCACCGAAGCTCCGGCGAGAAGAAGGAGCGCGGAATGAATCAGCCACGTGGTTCCGAGATCGGCGACGGCGATCCACGTCCGTCGGACGTCCCTGAGCCCGCACCGAGCCCGGATCCCTCGCCCGCGCCGCAGCCGCCGCCGGGCTCGCCGGATCCCGGCCCGCGCGGCGCGCGTCAGGCGGTGTGACCGTTGCCGGCGAGCGCCATGTCCAGGCTCTCGACGACGAGGTCCCGGTCGAATCCGGCGACGCGCAAGGTCCACGCCGACGGCGTATCCGGAGGCGAGACGATCAGGAGCGAGCGATCCTGCGAGACGAGACTGCGCCGGCTGCGGTCGATCGCGCGGATTGCCGAGCTGTCGAGGAAGGCGACGCGAGACAGGTCGAGCACGACCGTGGGCGAGGTCGTCCGCTCGACGCCGGCCTGAAGCGAATCCGAGCTCGTCAGGTCGATCTCGCCGGACACGGTGACGACCGCGACCCCCTCGAGCTGGTCGCTCACGATGTCGAAGCCGGGCTCCTCCTCGCTCATGCCGAAGCCGTCTCGCGGATTGCCATGCGCATGCGCAATACGGTAGCGCCGTCCTCGTGGTCGATCGAAAGCTCCTCGACGATCGACCGGATGATGTCGAGCCCTCTCCCACGGTCGGTGTCGGACGACGCCTCCTGCCAGGCGCCCTCGTCGCGCACGGAGATCTCGAACCGGCCGTCGATGCGATGCGCGACCACGGTCACGAGCCCGGTGCCGTCACAGCCGTAGCCGTGCTCGACGGCGTTCGCGGCGGCCTCCGAGACGGCGAGGACGACGCCTCGCTCGACGTCCTCCTGCACGCCGTTGTGCCCGAGCCACGCGCGCAGGCCCTCGCGAAGGCCCGCGAGCTCGGCGGGAGAGGCTGGGAACGCATGACTGAACATCGTCGCCGAGGGGATTCGACAAAGCGTCAGAACGCAAACGTCGTCTTCCTGGGCTTCCCCCGCGACGAGAGCGTCGCAGACCTCGTCCGCGAGGCGCGGATCTCCGGGCGGCCGCCGCCGCGCCGTCTCCGCCAGCCTCTCGAGCCCGGCGTCGATCCCGGCCGTCCGGCGCTCGACGAGACCGTCCGTGTAGAGCACGAGCGTCTCTCCCTCCCCCAGGCGGTCCTCCGCCTCCTGGCGCTCCTGCCCGAGGATCGAGCCGAGCGGCGCCGACCGACCGTCCCAGAGATATCGGGTGGTGCCGTCGGGTGAGACGACGAGTGGCGGCGGGTGGCCGGCGCAGGCGTAGCGGGCAATGCCGGTCTCGGGGTCGAGCTCGACGTAGGCCAGCGTCGCCGTCGCAGCCGACGGGACGGTCTCGACGAAGCCGTCGAGGCGGCGGAGGAGCAGTGAAGGGCTGGACGACTGGGCGAGCGCGCTCACGGCGCCGCGCAACTGGCCCATCGCAACCGCCGCCTCGAGGCCGTGCCCGACGACGTCACCCACCACGAGCGCGATCGCGCCGCTCTCGAGGGGGAAGGCGTCGTACCAGTCGCCTCCAACCTCGAGCGAGGCAGAACCCGGCCTGTACGCAGACGAGACGAGGACGTGCTCGAAGCTGGGCAGCGCCCCGCCCAGCAATCCGAGCTGCAGGGTGTGGGACACGTCGCGCTCGCGGTCATAGAGGAGCGCGTTGTCGAGCGCGAGCGCGGCTCGAGCGGCTATCTCACGGGCGGCGGAACGGCTGATGACCGGCTTCCAGTCCGGGCCTGGGGCGATCCTCATGATCAGGACGCCGAGACTCCTCCCGCGCGCCAGCAGCGGCAGGACGAGGACGGGCGAGGGCCCCGACCCGCCGTACGAGGCCGGGTCGAGCTCGTCCGCGCCGGCGGCGCGCCCTGACGAGATGACCTCGCCGATCCATTGCAGCGCGCGGTCCTCGTCCGCAAGCTCCTCGGGGAGCGAGCCCGCGCTCGCCATCTCCTCCACCTCTTCCGACTGTGTAACGAGGTGCACTGCCGCAAACGTCGCTCGCTCGTGCGCGAGCGCGTCGACGAGGCGTCTCGCGCGGCCGCTCGCGGTCGTCGAGCGCTCGAGCGACTCCCCGACGAGAGCGAGGAAGGCGTCCGCCGCCGAGACGCGCTCGGCGTCGGCCTGGAGCGATGCGCGATCGAGCGCGACGCCTGTCTGCTCCGCGATCCCGAGCAGCAGGGCACGCCGTCCCGCAGTGACCCAGCGTCGGCGGGTCGCAGCGGCGAAGATGGCGCCGATCACGTCGCCGCGCCCGGTCCGCAGCGGCAGCGCGACGAGCGATTCTGCGCCGATCCGCCGCCGTTCCTCGACCAGCGCGGGGTAGAGAGCGTCGTAGTCCTCGCCCGACTCGACGGCGACGAGCCGGCGACCGTTCATTGCGTCCGGCACGAGCCCGCCGCCGTCGAGCGGGTAGTCCCTGAAGCGGCTGGCGACTTCCTCCGGCAGGCCGGACGCTGCGAGCGCCTCGACGCGCCCTGCGTCACCGAGGCCCCACACGACCACCACATCGGCCCCGAAGGAGACGATCTCGTCGACCGTCGCCGCGGCGACCTCGACAGCGGTCGCTGCAGCGGCGAGGCGCTCCGCGTTTCGCTCCATCGCCTCGGCCTGGAGCCGTGCCTCGCGCTCGCTCTCGAGGAGCGCGGCGCGGTCGAGCGCACGGCCGAGCTCCTCGGCGATCGCGTCGAGCAGCCGCTGCTCTGCCGGGGTGAGCGCGCGCCGCTCCTCGAATCCGACACCGACGGCGCCCGATGCCCCGCGAAGCGGCAGGACATGCATCGACTCGATGCCGGCGAGCAGCTGCTCGAACTCGTCCGGTCCCGGGTACGCCTCCCGGATGCTGTCCCATCCCTGGAGCGCGACGACCCGGCCGAGCCGCATCGCATCGGCCGTCGGGCTGGACGCCGACGACGGTACCGGCCGCCAGCGCCACTCGTCGCGCGGCGCTCCCTCCACGACCTTCAACGTCCGCACGTCGTCCCCGTGGGCGACGCCGACCGTGGCGAGACGCGCGCCGAACGACTCGAAGAGGAAGGGGACGACCGCCTCGGCGACCTCGGTCGGCAGAGCGGCGGCCGAGAGGCTGGCGCCGAGCCGCTGCAGCGCCGAGGCGTTCCGCTCCAGGACCTCCGAGCGCTCGCGGGCGGCACGCTCGGCCTCGTGCGCACGCCGTAGGCGCCGCTCCGACGTGACCCTTGCGGCCGTGAAGAGCCCGAGCATGAGCGCGAGCACGCCTCCGCCGAGCAGGATCGCCAGCGCGGATGCGTGAGAGACGTCGCGACCGCGGGCGACGATGACCCAGCGGCGACCGCCGAGCTCGAGCGAACGGACGGCGCCGGTGCTCGGCCTGTCGGTCGTCGCGAAGATCTCCGTGCCGCTGAAGCCGATCCGTGCGCGAACGTCCTCGGGGAGGTCGCGAAAGACG
>DASUZN010000207.1:0-2172 GCA_036376855.1 Gaiella sp.
AGGCGAACTGCTAGAGGGTGAAGGTCACGGAGGGGCGCGGCGCGTGCCGCGCCCCGCCGCGCGAAGCGAGCGCCAGATCAGGTCGGCGTTCGGGATCAGGAAGCCGAGGGAGATCGCGGGCAGCGCAGGCAGCCCGTTCAGGTCGAGCGCGTCGGTCAGCAGGAGCGTCGCCGACAGGGCGCCGGCCATGCCGAGCCAGGTTGCGCGGACGCGGAGCCTGTACCGCACCGCGGCTGCGAGGAAGAGCGCGAAGAAGATCACGTCCGGCGGTCCGAGGCGGGCGGCGCCGTCCTCGCCCGGCACCGCGAACGCGACGGCGATCCGCTCGAAGAGGCCCGGCTGCTCCTCGACGACGACCTTCGTGGGGCCGCGGTAGACGGACGCGACGTCGACCCACGGGATCACCGCCGCGACGAGCACGACCCACGTGAGCGCCTCGAGCATCTGGACGAACCAGAACCCGAAGAGGCAGAAGGCGACGACCTTCGCGACGTTGAAGAGCCCGTCCGCCCCGGCCAGGTCGAGGAGCGCCGCGAGCGCGCCGGTCGCCAGCGCGGCCTCGAGCAGGTGGCGCTCGCCGGCGAGGGGCAAGAGCAGCCAGGCGACCAGGAAGGTCGCGGGGAAGACGAACACCGCGACGAGTGCGACGTCCCAGCCGTCGGGCGCAGCCGGCAGCCGCTCGGCATAGGCATCCCAGGCGGCGAGGGCAACCAGCAGCGCGACGAGCGCGGCGGCCCGTCTTGGGCCTAGACCTAGTACGGCGGCAGCTCGGACCACCAGGCACCGAGCGTCTTGAACGCGTTCCAGAAGCGTGTCTTGGCGCTCTGCTCGTCGAGCGACGCGTCGATGTCCGGCGTCACGAGCGCGTCGATCGTCGGCGTGAGCTCCTGGAGCTCGCCCGTCGACAGCGGATCGAGCGCCGACGAGAGCGGGAAGTCGAGCGCGTTCACGAACGCGACCGTCTCGTCGCCCATCGCGACCAGGAGCTTCGGCTGGACGATGTGGAGCTCACGTGTGAGCCAGCCGCGCGCGACCGCCGGATCCTCGGTGCCGAACTTGAGGCAGTTGGTGCCGTAGACGGCGAGTGGGTCGACCGCGAGGCGCTGCAGCGCCTTCAGGAGCGCCTGGCCCGAGCGACCGAAGAACGCGACGCCCTCGGCGATCTCGCTGTGCGTGGGCGAGTGCTTGAGCAGGAACACGTCACCGAGGGGGTGGCCGCTGCCGAGGACGGGGACGTGGAGCTCGTCGCCCAGCGCGAGCAGCTCGTCGCCGAGCTCGTTGATCTCCGAGATCGCCCTTCGGAGGTAGCGCTCCTGGATCTCGTCGCCGTTCGCCGGCTTCGCCGCCGAACGGCCTGAAGCCCGCTCGCGCCGCTCTTCGGGGTCCACCATCGCTCTCTCATTCGTGGGCACTCGGGGTGCTTCCTTTAGAGGCGTCACCCGCTCCCGACGCGCTCCTTCATCTGAGCGACCCACTTGAGCGACTGGAGCAGCGCGAGCGACTTCGGGCGCCGCAGCACGGTCGCCGTGCGAAGCGAGAGGAGGAACTCCTCGGGCCCGTCGAACCGGCGCATGCGAAGCGCGCCGGTTCCGACCCCCTGCAGCACGTGGGCGTCCGAGCCGGCGCCCTGGAGGAGGCCGTACTTCCGGGCGAACCGGAGCGCCTCGTCGTTGTAGCCGTCGAACAGCAGGCGGGCGTTGTAGACCTCGAGCACGTCGATCTCGGGCAAGTGCCGGTGCAGAGTCGCGGGCGCGGGGATCGAGTGCATGCGGTCGAACGGGTGCGGGACGTAGACGACGCCCTCCTGCTCCCGGATCGCGGCGACCGTGTCCGCGAACGGCATCCCACGGGGAATCTCCTCGCGGAGGAAGAGGCCGATCACCTCGCCGTCGCGGTCGGTCTTCACCTCCTCGCCCGGGATCACGATCAGCTCTCGGCCCCGGGCGAGCTCGGCTGTCTCCAGGGCCCCGCCGAAGACGTTGTGGTCGGTCACCGCGATCGCGCCGAGCCCCTCGGACTCGGCGTGGTCGACGAGCGCCTCCGGCTCGATCGAGCAGTCGTGCGACCAGCGCGTGTGCATGTGGAGGTCGACGACGACCCAGTCGCGGTCGGCGAGCGGCTCGGTCTCCCGGCGCGGTGTCCTTCGCCGACGTCGCGCTTCCAGGTAGACGC
>DASUZN010000208.1:0-9500 GCA_036376855.1 Gaiella sp.
CGTCTACGGCCCTCTCTGCAACGCGGCGACGTCGATCCTCTACGAGGGGACGCCGGACTTCCCGGACCACGCCCGGTGGTGGTCGCTCGTCGAGCGCTACGGCGTGACGATCCTCTACACCGCGCCGACGGCGATCCGCGCCCACATGAAGTGGGGGCCCGAGCATGCGGCGAGGCACGACCTCTCCTCGCTCAGGCTCCTCGGCTCCGTCGGCGAGCCCATCAACCCCGAGGCGTGGATCTGGTACCACGAGCACATCGGCGGCGGCCGCTGCCCCGTCGTCGACACCTGGTGGCAGACGGAGACCGGGATGATCATGATCACGCCGCTCCCCGGGGTCACGACGACGAAGCCAGGCTCGGCCACCAAGCCGTTCCCGGGCGTCGTCGCCGCGGTGCTGAACGAGCAGGGCGAGCGGGTCGAACAGGGCGGCGGCTACCTCGTGCTCGAGCGCCCGTGGCCGGCGATGACCCGAGGGATCTTCGGCGACGACGGGCGCTACCGGGCCACCTACTGGGAGCGGTTCCCTGGTCACTACTTCGCCGGCGACGGCGCGCGGATCGACGTGGAGGGCGACTTCTGGCTCCTCGGGCGCGTCGACGACGTGATGAACGTGTCGGGTCACCGCATCTCGACGATCGAGGTCGAGTCGGCGCTCGTCGACCACCCGAAGGTCGCGGAGGCCGCCGTCTGCGGGCGCTCGGACGCGGCGACGGGCCAGGCGATCGTCGCCTACGTCACGCTCAAGGGCTCCGACCCGGGCTCGGTCGAGATGCTCGAGGAGTTGCGGAACCACGTCGCGGTGAAGATCGGGGCGATCGCGAAGCCGGCCAACGTCGTCTTCACGCCCGAGCTACCGAAGACGCGCTCGGGGAAGATCATGCGCCGCCTGCTCCGCGACGTCGCCGAGCACCGCCCGCTCGGGGACACGACGACGCTTGCCGACCCCGCCGTCGTCTCGGAGATCGCCGAGCGCGCAGCCGGGACTCCCGCAGACGAGGCGTAGCGGCAGCACTTCGCGCCTCATTCAGCCGCCGCGCCCGCTGCCCGCTCGAAGGCCGCGACCGTCCGCTCGACGTCGCGCTCGGTCGTGCGCCAGCCGACGACCGAGATACGGATCGTCTGCCGACCGTCCCAGGTGGTCGGGCTCATCCACGCTTCGCCCTCGTCCTGGACGGCGCCGAGGATCGCGAGCGTTCGCTCGTCGTCTTCGAACCGGACCAGCACCTGGTTGAGCACGACGTCGTTGACGATCTCGCAACCCGGCAACGAGGCGAGGCCCTCTGCGATCGTGCGTGCGTGCGCGCAGCAGCGCTCGACGAGATCCGTGATCCCCTCCCGGCCGAGCTCGCGGATCGCCGCCCACACGGGGACGGCCCGCGCGCGTCGCGAGAACTCGGGGCTGTAGCCCATCGGGTCGCGCGCGACGTGGCTCTCCGACACGGCGAGGTAGGGAGCGGCGTACTCCATCGCGGCTTCGTGGTCGTCCGGATGGGCGCACATGGCGATCCCGCAGTCGAATGGCACATTGAGCCATTTATGACCGTCCGTTGCCCAGGAATCCGCCCGCTCGTGGCCAGCCACGAGGTGCGCCAGCTTCGGGCTCGCCGCGGCCCAGAGCCCGAACGCGCCGTCGACGTGGACCCACGCGCCGGCCGCGCCGGCGAGCTCGACGATCGCCCCGAGATCGTCGAACGCTCCCGTGTTCACCTCACCCGCCTGCGCGCACACGATCGTCGGCGTCGACCCGTCGAGCGCGCTCGCCAACTGGTCGGTCTCCATCCGGCCTTGGCTGTCGGCCGGGAGGACGACCTCCTGAGACTCGCCGATCCCGAGCAGCCGGAGCGCGCGCTTGATCGTCACGTGGCGCTTGCCGCCGAGGATGACACGGAGCGGCGGCGCACCGGCGAGGCCGCGCTCGGGCAGGTCCCACCCAACCCGCCGGTAGACGGCGTGGCGCGCGGCGGCAAGGCAGGTCACGTGCGCCATCTGGCAGCCGGTCACGAAGGCGAACGACGAGTGCGCCGGAAGCCCCAGGAGCTCGAGCACCCAGCGGCCCGTGACGGCCTCGAGCGCGGATGTCGCCGGCGTCGGCTCCGCCAAGCAGGTGTTCTGGTCCCAGGCCGATACGAGCCAGTCGGCGGCGAGCGACGACGGCACGGCGCCGCCTGCGACGAACCCGTACCAGCGGCCCGAGCCGATCGCCATGATCCCCGGCTCGGCGGCCGCGGCGAGCTCCTCGAGGACCGCCGCCGCCTCGGAGCCGTGCTCGGGAACCGGCCGGTCGAGCGCAGCGACCATCGCGCGATAGTCGCGATCCGGGCGCACGGGCCGTGTGTCGAGCGTCTCGAGATAGTCGGCCGCGATCGCCGCCGTGCGGGCGAGAAGCTCACGCTCGTTCACCGGGCGAGTCTACGTTCGTCTCACGTTGGTGGCTCGTGGACGGCAGCGATCAGTCGTAGAACGCGACGTGACGCATCGCCGCCGCCTCGTTCTCGGTGTTCATCCGCACCCGGTGCCAGCCGGCGAGTGTGATCGTTGCGTGGTCTGGGTGGCTCACCGCACCGCGTACATGCACCGTCGCGTCCCGCGTGGTCATACGCGCGCTGCATTCGCGTCTGTCGGCGGCGGACAGTCGATTCCATTCGTCCGCCGACATGATCCGGCGTCCGCGACGACCGTCGATGCGTCCGCTGACGTGGTACTCGGTTACGCCGCCGTAACGACAGAGCTCGCGCACGATATGCGGAGTGCTCTGCCACCCGCGCGAGATCGGCGCATAACCCTCGAGCACGGCGCCGCGGTGTTCCGCGGGGTCGAAGTCCGGAACGGGGATGAAGAACCACTCGCCCTGGCGGACGAACGCCTCGTTGTGCCGACGGGCGCGCTTCTTCCGACGGACCTTCTTGAGCGCCTCCTGGAGCTCCAGCGGCTGCAGCGCGATCATCGCTTCGCGCACCGTCTTCGCGGCCGCCCGCTCGGGTACGGCGGCAACGAACCAGTGGCGCTCGTCATGACCGCAGAGGAACTTCGCCTTCGTCTCCCCCTCGCGGGTCATGAGCAGGAGATGGCGGCCCTTCGCATCGAGGTGGACGACCTCGGCCTCGCAACCCGCGGCGAGGCAGATCACGAACCGGTCTCCGTTCATGCCGACGGACGTCGCCCTCGCGTCCTGGACGACCTGGACATCCGCCCCCACGCGGGTGAATCGCCTTTCGAGTAGCTCCTGCATCGCTCGCTCCTTCCGGGGCGAGCGGCTCGCTCTACCCCCTGGTCACGTGCGCCCGTCCGGTCGATCGACCGTCCGAAGGCGCACTACTCCCGTCGATGCGCACGCGCGTGCGCCATGAGAGGCGGGAGTCCAAGCGAGGCATGTGGCGATCGTAGCGAAGAACGCTACGCGAGAGTCACGTCACCTTTCGTCGTGTGGCGAACCTCGGGAGGCTCCCCCCAAGAGAGTCTCGCGTGTCGGTTCGGGGTATGCCAGCGGAGCCTCGCGGCGCAGTGCGATGACCCCGATCGCCGCCAGCACGAGGATCGCGAGCCAGACCCAGGAGAGCGACGGAAGGATCGCCGAGGGGATCTTCCAGTCGAGCGTCCCGCGCTTGACGAGCTGCTCGTTCCACGCGTCCTGGACGCAGTTGACGATCCCGTAGGCGAGAGCCAGCCCGATCAGCGCGACCGTCATCGTCCTCGTCGCACCGGCCCGTAGACGCGGTCGCGACAGGAGGAGGGCACTCAGCGCGACGAGCGCGCCGTCCAGGCCGTGGTGATGGCCGAGGTGGACCGCGGCGATCGGCAAGCCGTCGGTGTCCGGCGCGACGCGCCGCATGATGAAGAGACCGTCGGGGAGAAAGAAGCCGAGGTCGGCGGCGATCCACGGGATCGTGAGGAAGCCGACGGCCGCCGCGATCCCGATCCGAAGTGGGTCGAGGGGAAGCCTGCCGGCAAGCCCAAAGCCCGTGCGCCGCCCCGCAGCGAGCGAGAGGCCGAACGCGAGCGCGACACCGAGCGCCGGAACGGCGTTGACGACCCGCGCGTCCAGGTCGTCCTGGTCGACGACGCCCGGCCACGCGACGACCGCCGCCAGCGCGATCGCGGGCGCAGCGAGCATCCACGCCCTGCGCGGAAGCGCGTCCATCGCCACGAGCACGACGAGGATCGCGACGAGCGCGATCGGGAAGTTCAGCTCGACGAGCACCCGCGAGAGCCCGCCGACTGTGCCATTCCCGGAGACGTGGTAGAGGTCGTCGGTGGCGCTGGGCACGTCCGGCGGCAGACGCCAGTAGGTCACGAAGATCATCGCGAGCACGACCGCCCACAGCGCCCAGACGGCGAGAGGCTCGCCCTGGGGCGCGCCGTTGCGACGCTTCATCGTCAGCACGCTAGCGCGGCGGCCGGGCACCACCACCGTGCGCCGGGACTCGAACGGGATCCGGTGGCGAACCGGACGAGCTGGATGTCAGCCAGTCACCGCACCTTGCGGTCTCACCCTCCGAACCGCCTTCGATCTTGGCGGGGTCGGCACGCCCGCACAAGATGGCGGTTCGAGCCATGTCCTTTCGGGCGGAGCGCTACGCGGCGAGTAGCTTCTCGAACCTGGTCGGGTCGTCGAACGGCCCGATCAGGGCGAGGCGGAGGTCCTTGCCGAGGATGTCCTCCGCGACCCGCTGGACGTCCTCGGCCGTGACGGCGTCGAGACCCGCGAGAACCTCCTCGGGCTCGACGGCCTGGCCCTCGAGAAGCTCGCGGCGGAGGCCGAACATGATCGTCGCGTGCGGGCTCTCGAGGCCGAGGACGAAGCGGCCCTTCGCGAACGAGCGCGCCTTCTCGAGCTCCTCGGCCGGAACCGGCTCGGTCACGATCCGGCGCAGCTCGGCGACGATCGTCTCGATCGCCTCGTCGATCCGGTTCAGGTCGACGCCGCCCTGCGCAGCCAGCGTGCCAGCGTCCGCATACGAGTTGTTGCCGCAGAAGACGTAGTAGGCGAGCCCGCGCCGCTCGCGCACCTCGGTGAAGAGCCGGGACGACATCCCGCCGCCGAGCACCGTCGAGAGGAGCTGCACCGCGTAGCGGTCGGGATGGCCGTGCGGGTAGCTCCGTGCGCCGATCACGACGTGCGCCTGGTCGGACTGCTTCGTGTGAACCCGCACGGCGCTCCCGTCCTCGGGCAACACGACGGTCTCCGCCGCGCCCGTGTCCGCCGCTGCGATGTCGCCCAGCAGCTCCTCGAGCCGGTCGTGGAGGCCGTCCCCGAGCTTGCCGCCCAGCCCCACGACCAGGCGCTCGGGGCGGTACCAGCGGTCGGTGTAGCCGAAGAAGGTGTCGCGCGTCGCGGAGCGGATCGTCTCCTCGGTGCCGATGATGTCCCAGCCGAGCGGCTGGTCGCCGTAGAGGTGCCGCTCCCAGACGTTGCCGACGTAGCTCCGCGGCGTGTCGGCGTACATGTTCATCTCCTCGACGATCACGCCCTTCTCGCGGTCGATCTCGTCGACGTCGAACCGTGAGTTGCGGAGCATGTCGACGAGCACGTCGAGCGCGATGTCGCGCGTCTCGGCGGCGCACTTCACGTAGTAGCCGGTCAGCTCCTTGCCGGTGAAGGCGTTGAACTCGCCGCCGATCGTGTCGATCTCGGTGGCGATGTCGCGTGCCGTCGGCCGCCGCTCCGTGCCCTTGAAGAACATGTGCTCGGCGAAGTGCGCGATGCCGCTCTCCTCCCGCCGCTCGTAGCGCGAGCCGGCCGCATACATGAGAAAGCACGAGACCGATTGCGCGTGATCCATCCCCGCGGTGAGGACCCGGGTGCCGTTCGAGAGCGTCGTGCGGTCGAAGGTCGCCACGCAGCGATGCTAGCCGCGCGACCACCACGCGGTGAGCAGCTCGGTCTCCCGCTCGGGTGTGAGCCCGACCCCCTCGACGAGCGCCGCGTCCTCGAGCGCCCCGGCCACCGTGTCGTCGAGCGGACGGAACGTCAACCCGGCGGCCGTCGCACGAGCGTTGTCGACGGAGAAGACTGCCCGCGCCTCTCCGGCGGCATCGGCCCAGAGCGGCAGCTCCATCCACTCGCCCACGCCCTGTGCCGCGAGGAATGCGTCGTCCACCTCGACCGACCGGGCCGACGAGCCCGACACGCGGCGGGCGGCATCGATCACGGCGCCCATCGTCGTCGGACCCGTCGCGTTGAACGGGCCGGTGAGCCGCTCCTCGGCGGCGGTGACCATCCACGCCCCGAGGTCGCGGACGTCAACGAACTGGACGGGGCGCCACGCCGGCCCGGGCACGAGCATGTCGCCGCCCCGCGCGACACGGTGCGGCCAGTACGTGAAGCGGCCCGTCGGGTCGTTCGGCCCGACGATGAGGCCTGCGCGCACCTGCGTCGAGCGACCCGGGAAGGCGGCCTCGACCTCCTGCTCGCAGAGGACCTTGAGCGCGCCGTAGTCGGTCGCGATGTCCTCCGAGCTCGGCTCCGACAGCTCTGCGAGCGGCGAGCCCTCGTCCACCGGCTCGGCCAGGGACGCGTAGGCGGAGATGCTCGAGACGAAGACGTAGTGGCCTGCGGCATCGGCGAGGAGACCGGAGCTCTGCCCGACGGTGCGGGGGAGGTAGCCCGACGTGTCGACGACGGCGTCCCATTCCCGGCCGTGGAGGCCGTCGAGGTCCCCGTCGCGATCGCCGACGATCCGCTCGAGCTCCGGGTAGAGATCCGCGCCGGTCGTGCCACGGTTGAAGAGCGTCACCTCGTGGTCGCGCTCGAGCGCCGCGTCGATCACCGCGCGGCCCACGAACTTCGGGCCGCCGAGCAGGAGGAGCCTCACCTCAGACGAGCTCCGCGACCCCGGCCAGCAGCCGGTCGACCTCGTCGGCGGTGTTGTAGTGGACGATCCCCGCGCGGACCGCGCCGTCGACCTCGTCGAGGCCGAGCAACCGCATCGTCTCGAGCGCGTAGTAGTTCCCCCACCACACCGCGATGTCGCGCTCGGCGAGATGCTCGGCAACGGACTGCGCAGTTCCGCCCGGGACGCTGAAGCAGAACGTCGGCACGCGCCCCTCCATCGTCGGGAGTCCGTGCAGGACGACGTCGTCGGGCAGCCCGTCGAGGAACCGCTGCCCAAGCGCCTGCTCGTATGTCGTGATCGCCTCCCAGCCGAGCGAGTGGACGTAGTCGACCGCCGCGACGAAGCCCGCGAGCAACTCGTGCTGACACGTGCCGAGCTCGAAGCGGTGGCCGACCGGCTCGTCGGCCGCAGGCCTGACCTTGTACGGCCGCCAGCTGCGCAGCAGCTCCTCGCGGCCGAACGCGAGCCCCATGTGCGGCCCGAAGTACTTGTACGGCGAGCAGACGAGCACGTCGCAGCCCCAGGCCGACACGTCGATCGGCCCGTGCGGCCCGTAGTGGACCGCGTCGACCCACGCGAGCGCGTTCGCCTCGTGCGCGAGCTCGACGACGCGGCGGACGTCCGGCGCCGTGCCGACGGAGTTCGCCGCGGCGGGGAACGCGACGACGCGCGTCTTCGGGGTGCGCTTCGCGGCCAAGTCGTCGAGATCGAGCGAGAGATCGTCGTCGACGTCGACGAAGCGGACGACGATGCCGATGTCCTCGGCGAGCGCGAGCCACGGCGCGACGTTCCCGTCGTGGTCGAGCCGCGTCACGAGCACCTCGTCTCCCGCCTCGAGCTCGCGCGCGAGCGCACGGGTGAGGAGGAAGTTGAGGGCGGTCATGCTCTGACCGAACGCGACCTCCCCGGCGTCGCAGCCGAGAAATGCGCCGGCGCGCTCGTGTGCGGCGTCGACCACCTCGTCGGTCCGGAGTGAGGTCTCGTAGGGCGCGCCGACGTTCGCGTTGTCCTCGCGGAGGTAGTGCACGATCGCCTCGATCACCTCGTCGGGGCACTGTGTCCCGCCCGGGCCGTCGAAGAACGCGAGCCGGCGGTCGAGGGCGCTGAAGCGGCGCCGGACCGCAGCGACGTCGAGCAGCGTGGCGCTCACGCCACCCTCCACGTGTACGCGGGCGCCACGGTCAGCGACGCGCCGATGAAGCAGTCCCGCTCGGCCTTCATGAGCAGCTCCGCGATCGCGTCCTCGTCGGGCCTCGGCTCGAAGGCGACGTCTCCCTCGACCGTGACGAGGACGAATGCGAACCGCCCGTCCTCCTCCCGTCGGGTCACGGTGCCGTGCGCAGTCGCGCGCGCCGTGAGCGTGACCCCCGCGCGGACGCAGTGGTAGCGAAGGCTCGTCAGCGAGCAGCGTGCCAGGCCGGCGAGCAGCAGATGCTCCGGCGTCCACGACGCCTCGTCCGCGCCCGCGAGGACCCCGCCGCCGCGATCCGACCAGGCATCCCAGGTCTCGTCGATCGTGACCTCGTAGTCGAACGACTTCGCCTGTGCGGACACGACTGCAGCGTAGACAACGGATGCCGTCCGGTCCGCCCCTTACGGTTGGGCTCCATGCAGCGGTTGCGGCCGTTGAACGAGCAGGAGTGCTATCTCCGGTGCTACGGCTGGGTGGGCGACGACGACGCCGTCACGGTGAAGCGTCCCGGCGATGACGCGCCCGAGGCAGCCGCGGTGCTGACGGAACGGATCCGTCTCGCCTTCGAGGCGCGGCTCGACGAGCGCGAGCCCGAGGCCGCGTAACGACTCGCGCCGACAGCACGGACACGCCGAGCGCAGTTCCCGACGTGCTCGCGCCGGGGCTCGACGTCGTGTTCTGCGGGATCAACCCCGGGTTTCACTCGGACGCGCAAGCGGCCCACTTCGCCAACCCCCGAAACGACTTCTGGCGGCTGCTCCACGCAGCCGGGTTCACGCCGCGTCTCGTCGACCCGGCCGACCAGCACGACGT
Source organism: Gaiella sp. (assembly GCA_036376855.1). Lineage (GTDB taxonomy): Bacteria > Actinomycetota > Thermoleophilia > Gaiellales > Gaiellaceae > Gaiella. The sequence goes on from DASUZN010000208.1 coordinate 8,842, forward strand.
GCTCCGCCACGGCATCGGCATCACGAACGCGGCGTACCGCACGACGCGAGGCTCGTCCGACCTTCGCAAGGGCGACTTCGCAGGCAGCGCCGACCGGATCGAGCGGCTCGCGCACGAGCTCCTCCCCCGTGCGATCGGCTTCGTCGGCAAGGAAGCCTACCGCGGGCCGTTCGGCGGTCGCCCGGCGCACGGGCTCCAGGAGCGACGGCTCGGCGAGACCCTGCTCTTCGTCCTGCCGTCGACGTCGCCCGCCAACGCCGCCGTCCCGTGGGGGGAGCGCCTGCGGTGGTTTCGCGCACTCCGCGCGCTCGTGCCGTGAGGCTCCGAACCGGCATCCGCGCGCTCGTCGTCGACCCTGACGACCGGATCGCGCTCGTCCGCTTCGAGTTCCCCGCGCGGAGCTTCTGGGCTGCGCCCGGCGGAGGCGTCGAGGAGGGCGAGGACGACACCGCGACGCTCGAGCGCGAGCTCCGCGAGGAGCTGGGGCTCGACCTCACCGAACCGCTCGGTGCATGTGTCTGGGTGCGAACCCACGTGTTCCCGATGAGCAGGTGGGACGGCCAGACCGAGCGCTTCTACCTCGTCCGTACGCCACCGTTCGAGATTCGCCCGGGCCTGTCACCCGAGGAGCTCCGTGGCGAGGGCGTCGCGGAGGTGCG
>DASUZN010000209.1:0-18362 GCA_036376855.1 Gaiella sp.
GATCAGCACGCCGACCGCACACGTGATCGTGCCGGTGACGAGGAGCAGGACCGGGAACGGGAGATCCGTGGCGAAGTTGACGCGCGTCGCCGTCCACACCCCGATCACGAGCAGCGCAACCTGCCCCAGCGAGATCAGGCCGACGCGGCCGTACAGGATGCCGAGGCCGAGCGTGATCACGGCGTAGATCGCCACGCTCGTGAACGTCGTCGTCCAGTCCGCGCCGAACGTCGGCAGGACGAAGAGCGCGATCGTCAGGAACGCCGCGATTGCGACGACGCGAACGATCGTCGCCCGGTCGAGCCGGAGCGGGAAGCGCGCGGCGACGCCCGCACGCTCGCGCGGTGTCCGTTCGGCCTCCAACGCCCTAGCGTGCCGTCCGGGTGATCGTGACGACGCGGCGCCGTGAGAGCCAGAGCAGCGCGATGATCGCGAGCGCGAACGGCGCCGCCGACCGGTAGCGCGCGAGCGACGCGTAGGGCGCGAAGATCGCCTGCGCGAGACCGACCGCCAGGCCGCCCATGAAGGTCACCCAGAGAGACTGGAGGCGCCCGATCAGCGCCGCGGCGAGCGCGGCGATCACCAGGAAGGTGAGCGCTGCGTAGTCGAGCGACGTGATCAGGTCGGGCAGGAGCAGGCCGGCGGCGCCGGCGACGAGCCCCGAGCCGAACCACGCGGACGCCTCAACGCGGCGCACCGGCACGCCGAGCGTGGCCGTGATCTCGCGATCGTTGGCGATCGCCCGGTAGGCGGTGCCGAGGTTGGTGTACTTCAGGAAGGCGGTCGTCACGACGGTCAGCGCGACCGCGAACGCGAGCGCGATCACCTGGGTCCAGTTCACGAAGGCGCCGAAGAGCGTGAACGTATGGCTCGAGCTGGGCAACGGCAGGAAGCGCGCGAACGCGCCGCCGACCGGGGCGCGCCAGGCCATGATCCCGAGCAGGATCAGGGCGAGCCCGAGCGTGCCCATCATCTTGACGAGGGGGTCCCGCGCCGCGAAGGCGGGGCCGAAGAGCAGCCCGTAGGCGAGGTTGACGACCCCGCCGAACGCGACGCAGGTGACGTACGCGAGCCCGTGTGGCCAGCTCGTGTGGTTGATCATCCAGTAGGCGATCAGGGCGCCGCAGGCGCCGATCGCGCCGAACGCGAGGTTCAGCACGCCGGTCGCCTGATACAGCACGACGATCCCGACGCCCGAGAGCGCGTACACGCCGCCGAGCGCGAGCCCAAGCACGATGTAGGGCTTGAGGAACTCCCAGTCGACGCCGAACACGGCGAAGGCGAGCGTGCTATGCATCGTGGCTCCGGGGCACCCTGATCTCCACTGGGTTGCCGGCTACTTCCCGGTGTTGAGGTTGAACTTCTTCTCCCAGACACGCGTCTGGGCGATTTCTTTGTCGACCGGAGCGATCGCGAAGCACTTCTCCTTGAGGACGACCTTGCCGTCCTTGTAGTCGACGGTGATGTCCCAGTTGTTCGGGATGTGGTACGGCAGCGCGTTCCCGACGTACCAGGGCTTGCAGAGCATGTCCGTCTTCTGGTTCTTCAGGCTCCGCACGGCAAGGTTGTACGACTTCGCCGTGACCGGGCCCTTGACGTTCAAGAGCGCCTGCGTGGCGAACTTCCCGGCCATGAAGCCCATCTGCGCGAAGGCTTGCGGGTCGATCTTCGTGTACTGCTTGAGGATCGCCAGCATCAGCCGGGTGTCGGGGCCCTGCGAGGGGTCGAGCAGGCCGAACTCGGAGTTGATGTAGAGCTTGCCGTCCCACTTGCCGAACTGCCCGGCCATGAACGTGTTCGCGATCGGCGTCGAGGAGCCCCACTTCACCTTGTCGATGAGGCCCTGCGCCTCCGCCGCCTTCATCAGCGCCGGCGCGGTGTCGGGCGTGAAGTCCAGGATGATCCCGCCGCCCGGACCTGCGGCTTGGTAGAGCTGCTGCACGATCGTGTTCGCATCGGTGACCGGGAGCGTGACGGGCACGCTCTTGCCCGGGATCCCCGCCGCCTGGGCCACCTTGATGGCGGCGCCGTCCGCGTACGCCGCGATCGTCGAAGGCGATGCGACGACGATCGACTTGGCCCCCGCGCGGACGAGAGCCTGGGCCGCGCCCTCGTTCGAATAGCGCGGCCCCATGTTCACCTCGACGATGGAGGGCGTGCCGAAGCACTCCGCCTGGACGCCTGCGCCGATCACGGTGAAGCCCTTCGACTTGTAGTACTTCCAGTTCGTCCCGCACTCCGTGAAGCTCGTGTTGCCCACGATGCCGACGACCTTGTCGCTCTCGACGAGCTTCCGTGCGAGCGAGGCCTGCTGCGCGGGGTTGAGCTGCTCGTTGTAGAGGATGTACTTGATCGGCCGGCCGCGGATGCCGCCGTTGTCGTTGACGCAGTCGAAGTACGCCTTCGCGACCTTGCCGATGGTCGTGAAGTCCACGCCCGGGATCAGCATGTCGATGCCGCCGATCTTGATCGCCTTCCCGGTTGCCTTCTTCCCGGTGCCGAGGCCGCAGACGGACTTCGTCGCGGATGCCTTGCCTGATCCGACCGGCGTCGCCGTCCGCGCGCCCGTCGCCCAACCGGCGAGCGTCAGCCCCATGATGCAAGCGGCCACGGCAACGCCGATCATCGTCTTCGTCGATCGCATGGAACCCCTCCAGTGGGTCGTTCTGGGTCGTCGTTGACCAGTCCCGCGGCCGCCGCCGCGTCCGCGCTTCGATCAGGGTCTCGCCAGGTACACCCCCCTCGCCTCGGGATGCCTCCGAGCGAACCGGCTCCGAGCCGGGAGGAGGAGGACGCGGTGCCTCGTCGAGCGCGCGGCCGAGGCCGGCAAGCACTGTCCTACAGCGATATCCGGGCGGTCAGGCGACCACGCGACGCCACCGATTCCCTCCTTCACGTCCCGGATACTAGACTAGTGTCTTGACGAATGGAACACTGCGTCTGCCGGTCGCAGCCGGTGCGCGTGCGGTCGGGTCGAGCGCGGAGCGGGAAAGGAGACCAGGGATGAGCACCCAGACCGAGACCGGGATCGACACGAGGCTCTTCATCGGTGGCGCCTTCGTCGAGGCGGAGGGAGGCCGGACATTCGAGAACCGCGACCCGTTCACCGGGGACGTCGTGTCCGACGTCGCGACGGCGAGCAGGGCCGACGCGCGGCGCGCGGTCGACGCCGCTTCGGCCGCGTTCGACGAGTGGTCGCGCACGCCTCCGGCCGTGCGGCAGGGGATCTTCCTCAAGGCGGCCGACGTGCTCGAGTCGCGGCAGGAAGAGGTCGTGTCGATGCTCGCCCGCGAGACGGGCTGCACGTTCGGCTTCGGGATGTTCCAGATGCATTTCGTTCCAGGTCTCTTCCGGCAGGCGGCGGCGCTCGCATATGCGCCGCTCGGTGAGGTGATCCCGTCCGACACAGGGGCTTTCGCGATGGGCCTGCGGCGGCCGGTGGGCGTGGTGGGCGCGATCGCGCCGTGGAACGCGGCCCTCATCCTCTCGGCCCGCTCGATCGCCGCCCCGCTGGTCCTCGGAAACACCGTGGTGCTCAAGCCGTCCGAGTGGTCGCCGCAGGTCGGCGGCCTCCTGTGGGGCGAGGTCTTTGCCGAGGCGGGCCTGCCGCCGGGCGTGCTGAACGTCGTGACGCACGGGCCCGGCGAGGCCCAGGCGGTCGGGGACGAGCTGATCGAGAGCCCGCACGTCCGCAGGCTGAACTTCACCGGCTCGACGGCGACGGGTCGCAAGCTCGCGGAGGCGGCCGGGCGGCAGCTCAAGCGCGTCGTGCTCGAGCTCGGCGGCTACAACCCGCTGATCGTGCTCGCCGACGCCGATCTCGAGTACGCGGTCGACGCGACGACGTTCGGCGCGTTCCTGCACCAGGGCCAGATCTGCATGTCGGCGCGCCGGATCATCGTCGAGCGGTCGATCGCGGACGAGTTCGTCGCGCGGCTCGCGGAGAAGACGAGCGGCCTCAAGGCCGGCGACCCGTCGGAGCACGACACGATCATCGGCCCGCTCATCAACCCGGATGCGCTCGCGACGGTGACGAGCCGGGTCGAGGCGGCCGTGCGTGCGGGCGCGAGGGTGCTCGCCGGCGGAAGCGCCGAGGGGCCGTGCTTCCAGGCGACCCTTCTCGCCGACGTCCCGGCCGACTCGGAGTTCGCCAACGAAGAGACGTTCGGCCCGGTCGCCGCGATCGAGGTCGTCGACTCCGCCGAGGAAGCCGTCACGCGCGCCAACGCGACCGCGTACGGGCTTGCGTCGGGGATCATCACCACCGATACCGACCGCGGGCTCGAGCTCGCGCAGGCGATCGACGCAGGGATCGTCCACGTCAACGACCAGCCGGTGGGCGACGAGCCGCAGATGCCCTTCGGCGGCGTGAAGGACTCCGGCTTCGGCCGGTTCGGCGGCAGCGCGGTCATCGACGAGTTCACCGAGATGCGCTGGATCACCGTGCAGCGCGGCTCGCACCCGTTCCCGTTCTAGCCGTGACAGGAGGTCCGACGAGCGCGATGACGGCGGCGACGTTGACAACGCCTGAGGAGGCGGTCGGCGCCGTCAAGACCGGCGACACGGTCATGGTCGGCGGCTTCGGTCTCGTCGGGGCGCCGCTCACGCTGATCGACGCGCTCGTCGAGTTGTCGGATGCGCGCGACCTGACGATCGTGTCGAACAACATCGGCGAGCCCGGCCGCGGCCTCGGGAAGCTCCTCCGCCAGGGTCGCATCCGTCGCGGCATCTCGTCCTACTTCACGTCGAACCCCGAGGCCGTCGCCGCCGTCAACGCGGGCGAGATCGAGGCGACGCTCGTCCCCCAGGGGACGTTCGCCGAGGCGATCCGCGCGGGCGGCGCCGGGATCGGGGGCTTCTACACGCCCGTCGGCGCCGGCACGCTCCTCGCGGAAGGGAAGGAGCAGCGCGTGATCGACGGGGTGCGGCACGTGCTCGAGGGGCCGATACGCGCCGACGTCGCCCTGGTCTACGCAGCCCGTGCGGACGCGCTGGGAAACCTCTGGTACCGGCGCACCGCCCGGAACTTCAACCCGTTGATGGCGACCGCGGCCGCCGTCACGATCGCGGAGGCGGGCGAGATCCTCGAGGTGGGGGAGCTCGAGTCGGAGTCGGTCGTCACCCCGTACCTCTACGTCGACTACCTGGTGGCGAGCGCATGAGCCGTAGGCTCGACGGAGGCTCCAATGAGTGGAGGCGCCGGCTTTGCCGGCGCCGGGAGCGGGCATGAGCGCGGACGCGAAGGCACGGATCGCGGCTCGCGCCGCCCTGGAGCTCCATCCCGGGGAGGTCGTGAACCTGGGGATCGGGATCCCGAACCTCATCCCGGAGTACCTCGGGCCGGACACGGGGGTCGTCATCCACACCGAGAACGGCCTGCTCGGGGTCGGCCCGCGCCCGGACGACTCCGAGGTCGACCCCGACCTGATCGACGCCGCGAAGCAGCCCATCACCGCGTTGCCCGGGGCGGCGTACTTCGACAGCGCGTCGAGCTTCGCGATGATCCGCGGCGGACACATCGACGTCGCCGTGCTCGGCGCGCTCGAGGTGAGCGGCGCCGGGGACATCGCGAACTGGGCGGTTCCCGGCAAGGACGTGCTCGGCGTCGGCGGCGCGATGGACCTCGTCGTCGGGGCCCGGCGTGTGATCGTCACGATGACCGCAGCGTCGTCCACGGGCGATCCGAAGGTGGTCGCGGAGTGCAGGTACCCGCTGACCGCGGCCGGCGCCGCAGACGTCGTCGTCACCGAGCTCTCGGTCTTCCGCCTCGTCGACGGCGAGCTGCGCCTCACGGAGCTGCTCGACGGCGCGACGGTCGACGATGTCGCCGCCGTCACGACCGCCTCGTACGTCGTCGCCCTGGAGGAGAGCCGTGTCGGTTGACGCGCACACGTTCCCGGAGGTGGTCGACCTCGAGCGCAGAGGGCACGACCCGCCGTACGACCATCCCGACTACGTCGGCACCCGGCTTCGCGCACCGAAGGAGCCGCTCGTGATCATCCCGTCGACGCTGACCGAGCTGACCGGCCCGGCGTACGGCGAGTCGACCGTCGACCCGCTCGACGCCGACCTCACCCGTCAGCACGCCGGCGACCCCCTCGGCGAGCGGATCGTCGTCAGCGGCCGGGTGCTCGGGAGCGACGGCAAGCCGCTCCGCGGGCAGTTGGTCGAGATCTGGCAGGCGAACGCGGCGGGGCGCTACCTCCACGAGGTCGACGACCACGATGCACCCCTCGACCCGAACTTCTCGGGCGCCGGCCGCTGCCTCACGGACGACGACGGACGGTATCGCTTCGTCACCGTGAAGCCCGGCGCGTACCCGTGGAAGAACCACCCGAACGCGTGGCGGCCGAACCACATCCACTTTTCGGTCTTCGGCCGCGCCGTCACCGAGCGGCTCGTGACCCAGATGTACTTTCCGGGCGATCCGCTGTTCCCGCTCGACCCGATCTTCAACTCGGTCCGCGACCCGGACGCACGGGAGCGGCTCGTCTCGACGTTCGACATCGCGCTCACCGAGCCCGACTGGGCACTCGGCTTTCGCTGGGACATCGTCGTCGGCGGCAAGCACGCGACGCCGCTGGAGGAGCCCCACGATGACTGACCTCGGGATGACACCGGCGCAGACCGCCGGCCCCTACCTGCGGATCGGCCTGCTGCGCGACTTCGTCACGCCGAACGTCGTCGACCCCGCCGATCCGCGCTCGATCCGTATCCGCGGAAGGCTGACGGACTCGGCGGGCGACGGGGTTCCGGACGGGATGGTCGAGACCTGGCAGGCGAACGCCGCCGGTCGCTACCACCACCCTGCAGACGACCGCGACGACCCTCCGCTCGAGGACGGCTTCCTCGGCTTCGGTCGGTCGGGGACGGAAGACGGCGGCCGGTTCGAGATCGTGACGGTCAAGCCCGGGCGCGTGCCGTGGCCCGAGGGAGGGCTGCAAGCGCCGCACATCGAGGTCGTCGTCTTCGCGCGCGGCCTCCTCAAGCACGCCGTCACCCGCCTCTACTTCCCCGACGAGGTCGAGGCCAACGCGTCCGACCCGGTGCTCTCGCGACTCCGTCCCGAACAGCGTGACACGCTCGTCGCAGTCGCCGAGGACGGGGGCCTTCGGTTCGACATCTGCCTCCAGGGGCCGGCGCACACGACATTCTTCGCGGTGTGACCGCGTTCGACGCGCTGTTCGTCCCCGCCGGGCTCCGCGAGGCGACCTCCGGGGCCTCGTGGCTTCGGGCGATGCTCGAGGTCGAGCGCGCGCTGGCCGCGGCCGGCGCCGTCGCCGGAATCGTCCCTCCGGCGTCCGCCGAGGCGATCGCCGAGGCGTGCGGCACACCGGACGCGTTCTCCTGGAGCGATCTACTCGATCAGGGTCGCGCGGTCGGGAACCCCGCCGAGCCGCTCGTGCGTGCGTTGCGGGCGCGCGTCGGCGGCGAGCACGAGCGTTTCGTCCACTTCGGCGCCACGAGCCAGGACGTGGTCGACACCGCCACGATGCTCGTCGCGCGCGAGGCGATCGTGCACGTGCTCGGCTACACGGACGCGGCAGCCGACGCGTGCGCCGTGCTGGCCCGGAAGCACCGCGACACGCCGATGGCCGCCCGCACCCTGCTGCAGCAGGCCGTGCCGACCACGTTCGGCCTCGTCGCGGCGGGCTGGCTCACGGCGCTCCTCGACGCCCGAGCGAGGCTCGCCGAGCTCGCGCAGACGAGCCTCGCGGTCCAGCTCGGCGGGGCTGCCGGCACGCTCGCCGCGCTCGGCGACGCGGGTCCGCGCGTGGCCGAGGAGCTCGCGCGCGCGCTCGACCTCGCCGTTCCGACGCTCCCGTGGCACACGAACCGCGTGCGCGTCGCGGAGCTCGGCGCCGCGCTCGGAACGCTCGCCGGGGTCTGCGGCAAGCTCGGGCTCGACGTCGTCCTGCTCTCGCAGACGGAGGTGGCGGAGGTCCGCGAGGGTGCGGGCGGGGTGTCGTCGACGATGCCGCAGAAGCGAAACCCGGTGCACGCGACCCTGGCGCGCGCCTGCGCGCGGCTCGCCCAGGCGCACGCGGCCGTGCTGCAGGAGAGCCTCGTCTCCGAGCACCAGCGCGCGGCGGGCGCCTGGCACGCGGAGTGGGAGGCGTTCGACGGCGCGCTCGCGTACGCAGGGGGCGCGGCCGCTGCGGTCACGGAGTCGCTCGCCGGCATCGAGGTCGACGCCGCACGCATGCGTGTCAACCTCGACTCGGGCGGCGGGGTCGTGCTCTCCGAGCGCGTCGCCTCCGTGCTGGCCGAGCGCATCGGCCGCGACGCTGCCCACGAGGTCGTCGCGGGCGCGTCGGCCTCGCCCGCGTTCCGCGAGGCCCTTCTCGCCGACTCGCGGAGCCCACTTCGCGCCGACGAGCTCGACGCGCTCCTCGACCCGGTGACGTACCTCGGCTCGGCCGGCGCGTTCGTCGACCGCGCGCTGGCACGCTACGAGGCTCAGACGCCGACGGAGGGAGGCTCGTGAGCGAGGATGCGGACGGGACGCGCGCCCGCGGGATGGAGGTGCGGCGCGCCGTGCTCGGCGACGCGCACGTCGACCGCGCGGTCGAGCGCACGACACCCTTCACGGAGGACTTCCAGGACCTCATCACGCGCTACGCGTGGGGAGAGATCTGGTCCCGACCGGGGCTCGACCGGCGCACGCGCAGCTGCATCACGCTCACGGCGCTCGTGGCCTCCGGACGCGAGCACGAGCTCGAGATGCACGTGCGCGCCGCGCTTCGGAACGGGCTCACCCCGGACGAGATCGGCGAGGTGCTCCTCCATTGCGCGGTCTACTGCGGCGTCCCCGCGGCGAACGGCGCGTTCGCGATCGCCCAGCGCGTGATCGACGAAGGGGAGGCGCACTGACCCGGGCGGTGGTGCTGTCGGCTGTACGGACGCCGGTCGGCCGGTACGGCGGCGGGCTCGCAGCCGTGCGGCCCGACGACCTCGCGGCGCTCGCAGTCGCCGCCGCTGTCGAGCGCGCGGGAGTCCCGACCGAGGAGATCGAGGACGTCTGGCTCGGCTGCGCGAATCAGGCGGGCGAGGACAACCGCAACGTCGCCCGCTTCGCGGCGCTCCTCGCGGGCCTCCCCGAGTCCGTCGCGGGCGTCACGGTGAACCGGCTCTGCGCGTCGGGGCTCTCCGCGATCGTCGGCGCCTGCCACGCGGTGATCGCCGGAGACGGCGACCTGTTCGTCGCCGGCGGCGTCGAGTCGATGACGCGGGCTCCGCTCGTCACGGCCAAGCCGGATACGCCGTACGCGCGCGGGAACCGGACGGTCTACGACACGACGCTCGGGTGGCGGTTCACGAACCCGCGCTACGAGGAGCGGTTCTCGAGCGAGTCGATGGGGGAGACCGGCGAGAACGTCGCCGAACGCTGGCACGTCTCGCGCGACGACCAGGACGCGTTCGCGCTGCGCTCGCAGGAGCGATGGGCGGCCGCGCAGGCGGCAGGCCGTTTCGCAGACGAGCTGATCCACGCGGGCGAGCTCGAGCACGACGAGCACCCGCGGCCCGACACGAGCGCCGAGAAGCTCGCGGGCCTCCGGCCTGCCTTCCGCAACGACGGCACGGTCACCGCCGGCAACGCGAGCGGCATCAACGACGGTGCTGCCGCCCTCGTCATCGCCAGCGAGGCGCGCGCGCGGGAGCTTGGCGTCGAGCCGCTCGGGGCCTTCGTCGGCTCGGCGGTCGCCGGCGTCGATCCGGCGGTGATGGGGATCGGTCCCGTCCCGGCCGTTCGCAAGCTGCTCGACCGGACCGGCGTCGCGATCGGCGACATCGACCTCGTCGAGCTGAACGAGGCCTTCGCGTCCCAGTCGGTCGCCGTCGTGCGCGAGCTCGGGATCGACGAGGAGCGCGTGAACGTCAACGGCGGCGCGATCGCGATCGGGCACCCGCTCGGCATGAGCGGCGCGCGGCTCGTCGTGACGCTGCTCCACGAGCTCGGTCGGCGCCAGGGCCGGTACGGCATTGCGACGATGTGCGTCGGTGTCGGCCAGGGCCAGGCGGCCCTGTTCGAGCACGGTGAGTCGTGACGAGGACGCAGGTCGCGATCGTCGGGGCGGGGCCTGCAGGCCTGACGCTCGCCCAGCTGCTCCACGTCGCCGGGATCGACTCGGTCGTCGTCGAGAACCGAAGCCGCGACTACGTCGAGGCGCGGATCCGGGCCGGCGTCCTCGAACACGACGTCGCCGAGCTCTATGAGCAGGCGGGCGTCGGAGAGCGCATGCGTCGCGAGGGCCTCGTCCACACGGGCGTCGAGCTGCAGTCGGGCACCGAGCGCCACCGGATCGCGTTCGACGAGCTGGTGGCAAAGACGATCGTCGTCTACGGCCAGACGGAGGTCGTCAAGGATCTCATCGAGGCGCGGCTCGAGAGCGGCCGCCCGCTGCATTTCGAGGTCTCCGACGTCTCGCTCCACGACCTCGAGAGCGAGCGCCCGCGTGTGCGGTACGTCCACGAGGGGGCGGAGCAGGAGCTCGAGTGCGACATCGTCGCCGGCTGCGACGGATTCCACGGCGTCTCGAGGCCGAGCATCCCGGCGGGCGTCCTTCGCACCTTCGCGCGCGACTACCCCTACGGCTGGCTCGGGATCATCGCGGCCGTCGCGCCGTCCCACGACGAGCTGATCTACGCGCACACCGAGCGCGGGTTCGCGCTCCTGAGCATGCGCTCGCCCGAGCTTTCACGGCTCTACCTCCAATGCGCTCCCGACGAGGATCTCGCCCTCTGGCCGGACGAGCGGATCTGGGAGGAGCTCCAGACGCGGCTCGGCGTGGACGGCTGGACGCTGCTCGAGGGGCCGATCCTCGAGAAGGGCGTCACCCCGATGCGGAGCTTCGTCGTCGAGCCGATGCAGTGGGGGCGGCTCTACCTCGCGGGCGACGCGGCGCACATCGTGCCGCCGACCGGCGCCAAGGGCCTCAACCTCGCAGTACGGGACGTGGCTGCGCTCGCGGAGGCGCTCGTCGCGTGGTATCGCGACGGCCACGGGGGACTGCTCGACGCGTACTCCGAGACCTGTCTGCGGCGCGTCTGGCGGGCAGAGCACTTCTCGTGGTGGATGACGACGATGCTCCACCGCGCGCCGAACTCGGACGAGTTCACGCTACGGCTCCAGCAGTCGCAGCTCCGCTACCTCCGCACCTCGCCCGCGGCTGCGCGGTCGCTCGCCGAGAACTACGTCGGCGTCGAGCACGCCTGAGACGCTGACATGTCACTAGGATCGACAGCGTGACCTGGCCCCGCGACGACCCGAAGCTCGGGCGGGTCCGCGCGCTGATGGACGCCGCCGGCCTCGACGCGATCGTCGCCCGCGCCCCCGACAACGTCCTCTACCTGACGAACTTCTGGGGGATGAAGGGTTGGGACACCGTCGTCTTCCCGCGCGAGGGAGAGCCGACGCTCTTCTGTGTCGAGGCGTCCGCGGACGACGCGGCGCGCACTGCCTGGACGAGCGACGTGCGGCTCGTGGACGGGTATCTCGCCGACGACCCGCGCCCGCCCGTCGTTCGTACGCTCGAGCTGGCCGCGGCACTCGCGCGCGAGCACGGAACCGTGGGCCTCGAGCTGTCGCTCGGCACGCAGGCGTCGGATCGGATGGTCGGCGAGCCGACGACCTACACGAAGGCCTGGTTCGACGCGTTCCCAGGCGCCGTCGACGCGACGCCGGTGCTCGTCGAAGCGCGCACACGCAAGACGGAGCAGGAGATCGAGCGCATGCGCCTCGCGAACGAGATCGCGGCGGCGGCGATGGACCACGCGCGCGGCGTGATCCGTGCCGGGATGACCGAGGCGCAGATCGCCGCCGAGTGGCTCGGCTTCGTCCACGGCGAGGGCACGGGCTGGGCCGGGAAGGTCGAGCTCGCGCTCGGGTTCTCGCTCGTCTGGGCCGGTCGCGGGATCCAGACCTTCACGGCCACGTCGAACCTCCCCGTCGTCGAGGGCGAGCCGACGCTCTTCGAGATCTGGGTCTGCGCCGACGGCTACTGGGCCGACCACACGAAGAACCTCGTCGTCGGCGAGCTCACCGATCCGTACCGCGAGCTCGAGACCGGGCTTCGCGAGGTGTACGACGACGCGGTCGCGTTCTGCACGCCGGGGGCGAGCCTCGCGGAGCTCGACCGCCGGATCCGGGAAGGAATCGAGCGGCTCGGCTATCCCGGCCAGCCGTCGCATCCCGTCTGCCACGGCATCGGCGCCCGCGCACACGAACCGCCGTACCCCCACCAGGCCGCAGGCGGCGAGCTGCAGGAGGGAACCGTGCTTGCAATCGAGCCAGGATGCTACTGGGACGGCGGCGGCGGCCTCCGCCTCGAGGACAACTTCCTGATCACCGCGAACGGCCCGGAGAAGCTCTCCCCGTTCCCCGACGGGATCGTGCAGGCGTGACGCTCGACCGGTCGAAGGTCTGGACGGGGTCGATCAACGAGCAGGCGCTCGACCCGCAGCCGCGGACGACGGTCGGGCTCTACGACACGACGCTCCGCGACGGCGAGCAGACGATCGGCGTCGTGCTCACCCCGGATGAGAAGCTCGAGATCGCCCGCGCGCTCGACGCCGCCGGCATCGACCGGATCGAGGCCGGGTTCCCGCGCGTCTCGGCCGACGACTTCGAGGCGGTCAAGGCGATCGCGGCGGCCGGGCTCAGGGCGGAGGTCTGGGGCTTTTCGCGTGCCGTCCAGGCCGACGTCGACGTGCTCGTCGAGCTCGGCGTCTCGGCCTCGGTGATCGAGAGCCCGATCTCGGACGGCAAGCTCGACGCGCTCGGCGTCTCGCGCGAGACGATGCTCGAGCGCATCCGGAACGCGGTCGCGTTCGCGACCGAGCACGGGATCCGCGTTGCGTTCTTCGGCGTCGACTCGTCCAGGGCGGATCTCGAGTTCTTCGACCGTGCGTACGAGGCGGCGGTCGAGGCGGGCGCAGCCGAGGTCGTCGTCGTCGACACGCTCGGGATCGCGACACCGGAGGCTGCCGCGTTCCTCGTCTCGCGGGCGCTCGACCGCCTCGACGTGCCGGTGCACTGGCATGGCCACGACGACTTCGGGCTCGGCACGGCCGCGGCGATCGCGGCGGTACAGGCCGGCGCGACCTGGGTGCAGGGGACGGTCAACGGCATGGGCGAGCGGGCGGGGAACGCCGACCTCGTGGAGGTCGCGCTTGCGCTCGAGGCGCTCTACGGGATCCCGACCCGCCTCGATCTGACGCAGGCGAGGACGCTCTCCGCGCTCGTCGCCGAGAGGGCCGGGACGCCGCTCCCGCCCTGGAAGGCCGTCACCGGCGAAGCGCTCTTCACGCGCGAGTCGGGCGCCGTCGCGGCCCAGTTCCACGACCCGCCCGCGATCGAGCCGTACGCGTCCGAGCTGGTCGGGGCAGAGCGCGGCATCGTCCTCGGCAAGAAGAGCGGGATCGACTCGATCCGGATCGCGGTCGAACGGCTCGGCCTCGACGTGCAACCCGACGGCTACCCCGAGCTGCTGGCGGCCGTGAAGGCGCTCGGGACGAAGCAGCAGTCGCTCGTGACCGACACGCAGTTTCGCCGGCTCGTCAACAAGATGTCAGGAGGCGCAGATGGCACGTGAGCTCGTCAACCCACCGGAGCTCCATCCGGCGCCCGGCTTCAGCCACGTGTCGATCGCAGAAGGGACGCGCGTCGTTCACCTCGCGGGTCAGCTCGGCCTGAACGCCGACTTCTCGCTCGCCGCCGACGACCTCCACGGACAGACCGTGAAGGCGATGCAGAACGTCGAGATCGCGCTACGCGCGGCCGGCGTCGGCTGGGACGACGTCGTCCGCCGCACGATCTACACCGTCGACCCGACCGCCTACGACGTGATCACGAAGGCGATCGACGAGGTGACCGGCGGCGCGGCCCACCCCGCCCAGACCATCGTCGGCATCACCGGCCTCGCCGTGCCGGGCTGCCTGATCGAGATCGAGTGCACCGCCGTGACCACCTGAGCGTGGCCATCGACCGTCAGTCGTTCTTCGACGTCATGGCGTCGTTCCCGTCGGGCGTGGCGATCGTGACGACGCTCGACGCGGACGGCGTTCCGCGCGGCCTGACCACGACAGCGGTCTGCAGCGTCTCGGCCGACCCGCCGACGATCCTCGTCTGCGTCGACCTCGCCTCCCGGACGCTCGCGGCACTCCGGGCACGGCAAGGGTTCGTTGTCAACTTCGTTGGCGAGGGGCGGAGCGAGCTCTGCCTTCTCTTCGCCTCGAAAGAGGAGGACAAGTTCGCCCATGTCGAGTGGCGGCCGACGGACACAGGGCTTCCACTGCTCCACGAGGACGTCCTCGCGTGGGGCGCATGCACGACGGTCCGCGAGCTCGAGATCGGCGACCACGTCGTCCTCGTCGCCGAGGTCTCCGACGGCGGCGTCCAGCCGGAGCTCGAGCCGCCGCTCATGTACTACCGCCGCTCGTGGGGCGTGTGGTCGCCGGTGCACGACGAGGCCGAGCCGGACGCCGTCTCGATCCCCGCGATCGAAGTCAGCGGCCGCGACCTTCGCTGGCAAGGTGTCGAATATTGACTGTCATGTCACCGGGATGGGATACTCGTTCTTGACATGTCACCAACGGGAGGGCAGTCGATGCGGTTCAGCCTGTACACGGAGATGCAGCTCCACGAGCCGAAGACGCCGGTGCAGCTGTACGGCGAGGTGCTCGAGCAGATCCAGAACGCGGACCGGCTCGGGTACGACTGCTACGCGTCGGTCGAGCACTTCTTCTTCCCGAAGTTCTCGATCTCGACGAACCCGACTGCGCTCTTCGCAGCGGCGGCGCAGCGGACGCAGCGGATCCGCTTCCGCACGATGCTCCACGCGCTGCCGTACCACAACCCGACCGTGCTCGCCTCGGCGATCGCAGCCACCGACATTCTCACGGGCGGCAGGTACGAGTGGGGTGTGGGTCGCGGGCACGGCTGGATCCCGGAGAAGGCAGGAGTCCCGCTCGACGAGCACGCACGTCCGCGCTACGAGGAGGCGGTCGACCTGCTCTTCGCCGCGCTCGGCAACGAGCGCTTCTCCTTCTCCGGCGAGTACTACCAGGTGGCGGACTCGCACATCGTGCCGTTCCCCGATCGCGCGTTCCGGATCTTCCTCGGTGGGACGTCAGACCGCACGTACGAGCTTGCCGCCGAGCACGGCTGGGGCGTCGCCGTGCCGCCGCTGCTCCCGTACAAGGCCCTCGAGGCCCAGCTCGACCTCTACCGGGAGCGCTGCGCCGAGCATGGTAACGAGCCGGACATCGTCTGGATCCACGCCTGTCACCTCGATCCCGACCGCGAGACGGCGCTGCGCGAGGCCCGCGACTGGGTCACGAAGTTCATCTACGGCAACAGCTCGCCGCTCCTCGAGTACGAGAAGCCGTCGGCCGACGACCTGAACAAGGCGGGATACGGGTTCTACGCCGCGGGGATCATGGAGCAGCTCGCCGAGGTGCCGTTCGAGCAGCTCGTCGAGGAGGACTACGTCTGGGTCGGGACGCCCGACGACATCGTCGAGCGGATCGAGGAGACGCGGCAGCTCTGCCCGGGAATCAGCGAGATCGGGATCACGGTCAACGCGGGCGGGGCGCCGCACTGGATGGCGATCAAGAACCAGGAGCTGTTTGCGTCCGAGGTGATGCCGCGCGTGCCGGACGTCGCCTCCGTCGGTGCCGCGAAGGCCGCGTGATCGAGCGGGTGTGCGTGATCGGCGCCGGGTCGATCGGGAGCCTGTTCGCCGGTCATCTCGCGCAGCTCGCCGAGGTGAGCGTCCTGACGCGGCGTCGTGATCACGCCGACGCCCTGAACCGCGAGGGGCTCCGCGTCACGGGCCGAAGCGATCTCCACGCCCGCGTCGCCGCCTCTGCCGACCCGGACGCGATCGAGCCGTTCGACCTCGGGATCGTCGCCACCAAGGCGAACGGTCTCGACTCGGCCGCGACCGCGCTCGAGGGCCGGTTCCTCGACGCGCTCGTGATGACGACCTTGAACGGGCTCGGCGCCGAGGAGGTCGTCCGCGCGCACGGCGACTGGCCGATCGTCTCCGCCGTGACCTTCATGTCGGGCACGAAGCACTCGGACACGGAGGTCGAGTACGTGCTCGACACCCCCACCTGGATGGGGCCGTACGAGGACACGCCGCTCGAGCGGGTCGAGGAGGTCGGCGATCTCGTGCGACGGTCGGGCCTCGAGGCGGAGGTCTTCCCGGACCTGCGGCCGGCCCAGTGGTCGAAGCTCATCTTCAACGCGACGGTCAACTCGGTCGCCGCGCTCACCGGGCTTCCCCACGACCACCATTTCGCGGACGAGGCGGAGCCGTCAGACCTCGGACACCTGGTCCGCGATCTCGTCGACGAGGGCAAGGCGGTAGCTGCCGCCGCGGGCGTCGACCTCTACGAGGACCCCTGGGAGATGAACGTCCACGCCACGCAGCGGGGGTCGGCCCACTATCCATCGATGCTGGAGGACGTCGAAGCACATAGGGCGACCGAGATCGACCTCATCACAGGCTCCCTCGTCCGCGAGGCGGATCGGCATGGCGTCCCGGTGCCGCTGCACACGGCGGTGTATCGCCTCGTCAAGGCGAAGGAGGAATCGTGGACGGTGTCCACACCAACGCTCCAGGAGGAGTAATGACGAGAAGGACGACAGGGGCCGTCGCTGCGGCACTCGCGGCCGTCGCGGCAGTGGCAGCCATCGCGGCGGCCACCGCTCCGGCGGCCACACGCGCGCCGATCGTGATCGGCTGGGCCTACGACGGCAACGGCGCGATGGCGCCGTTCGACGGGCCCGCGCTCGCGGCGGCGCAGATCCGCGTCAAGCAGGTCAACGCGAAGGGCGGCGTCAACGGTCGCCGGCTGCAGATCGCGACCTGCAACACCCAGGGCAACAAGCCCGCGATCGCACGCGCGTGCGCAGCGAAGCTGCTCTCGCAGGGCGCGAACGTCATCTTCACGACCTGCGACGTCGACTTCGCCGCGCCGGTCGTGCAGGAGGCGATCAACCGGGGTGTCCTTGCGGTCGCGCCGTGCATCGGCACCGACCAGATGGGACCGAAGCGCTTCGGGGCGAAGGGGAAGCTCGCGTTCTCGTTCGGCAACGTCGCGCAGGACGAGGGCTCCGCGATGGCGCAATACGCGTGGAGCAAGGGGTGGAAGACCGCGAGCCTCGCGACCGACACCGTGATCGTGTACTTCAAGGACGTCGTCAAGGCGTTCAAGGCGCGGTTCACGCAGCTCGGCGGCAAGATCGTGGCCGAGGAGACGTACCAGTCGCTCGGCTCGACGAACATCACGAACGCCGTCACGCGTCTGAACGGGAACAAGGCCGACGTGATCGTGACCGCGACGGCCGGTGCGTTCGGTGCGCTCCCGCAGATGATCTCGGGGCTCCGGACGCTCGGCAACAACACGCCGGTCCTCAACTCGTGGGCCGGTGACGGGGTCTACTGGGTCACGAAGGAGCCGCAGGTGACGAACTACTACTTCGTCACCTTCGCCTCGATCTTCGGCGACGACCCCGTGCCTGCGATCAACACGCTGGCGAAGGCGCTCAAGGCCGGGACGGGCGGGTTCGTGACGGGCTCGGCCGCGATCGACGGCGTCGCCACCGCGATCCGCCGCTCGGGCGGCTCGACGAACGGCGCCCGGCTTGCAGCGACGATGGAGAAGTTCAAGAAGGTCCCGACGCTCTCGGGGCTCGTCAGCTTCTCACCGCAGTGGCACACCGTGTTCGGCCGCCAGTACCGCGTGATCCAGATCCAGGACAACAAGGGCAAGCGCATCGGAGCGGTCACCGCGAAGGTCGTCCCGAAGATCTGACCGGGACGGCGACGATCGACGCGGAGAAGCACCCGCAGGACGAGGGGCGGCCCGGAGGAACACTCCGGGCCGCCGCTCTCTCGCGCTCGTTCGACGGGGTCACCGCGGTCCGCGAGGTATCGCTGGAGCTCCACCGGCACGAGGTCGTGGGACTGATCGGACCGAACGGCGCCGGCAAGTCGACGCTCGTCAACCTCCTCACCGGCTTCGACCGCCCGAGCTCCGGGACGGTCGAGCTCCATGGGCGCGATGTCACCCGGTGGAGCGCCGGCCGCCGCGGTCGCAACGGCCTCGCGAGGACATTCCAGCACAGCCACCCGTTCCGCTCGCTGTCGGTGCGCGAGAACGTCGAGGTGGCTGCCCTCGGCTCCGGCGCGCGCAGCCGGGTGGCGACCGCTCGGGCGGCGAACCTGCTCGAGCTCCTCGGGCTCGAGCAGTACGCCCGGAGGCCGGCGTCGACGCTCGCGCACGGCGACGAGCGCAAGCTCGGCGTCGCACGCGCGCTCGCGACGGCGCCGAGGTTCGTGCTGATGGAC
>DASUZN010000210.1:0-3025 GCA_036376855.1 Gaiella sp.
TCGCCACCGCCGAGCACCGCCGGCCCTTCCGCGAACAACCGGTCGCGGAGGCCCATGATCAGGAGCTTCGGCGACAGGTCCTTGCCGGTCGCCCACGCGGGGCAGACGTCCTGGCAGCGTCCGCACTCGGTGCAGGACACCGTGTCGAGCATCTGCTTCCACGTCATGTCGACGAGCGTCCCCGAGCCGAGCCGCAGAGCGCTCTCGTCCTCCACCTCGAAATCGAGCGGCTCGAGCCTCCCCCGGGCGCGCGTGCGGCCGAACCAGACGTTGATCCCGGCGGTCGCGATGTGGAGGTGCTTCGAGTACGGGAGATAGACGAGGAACCCGAGGATCGTGAGCACGTGGAGCCAGACGAAGACACGCTCGAGCGCCTCGGTCGTGCCGTCGTCGGCGAAGAGGCCCGAGAGCGCGTTCGAGACCGGCGACCACCCCGCCGGCCACTCGTTCAGCCCGAGCGCGATCTGCGAGGCGTGCAAGAGAAGCAGCGTCGTCACGATCAGCGCGATCAAGCCGAGGATCACGTCGGCCTCGCGCAGGTGGCTCCCCTCGAACCGTGCGGGTCGCTGCACCTTGCGGATCAGGAACGCAGAGACGACACCGACGAGCACGAGCACGCAGAACAGATCGACGAGGAAGAAGTACCACCCCTGGTGACCGAGCCACGGGAAGGTCCAGTCCGCGTCGACGGCTCCGAGGAGCGCCATCACGATCGTCGGAGCGAGGACGATGAACCCCCAGAAGACGAACGCGTGGACGAGACCCGGGACGACGCGCTGCAGGAGCTTGCGCTGGCCGAGCACCACCGTCGCCTCGGCCTTCGTGCGTTCGCCGACGTCACCGGAGCGATGGGCCGGCTTCCCGAGGCGGACGATCCGGTAGAGGAGGTGCGCACGCCGGGCGAAGAGGCCGCCGGCGACCGCGAGGACGGCGAGGAGCGCGAGCCCGGAGAGCGCCGTGCTCACCCGGATCGCGCGGCGCGGATCGCCGCGCTGATCGCAGGCACGACCTCGTGCATGTCGCCGATCACGGCGTAGTCGGCGCTCTGCAGGATCGGTGCCTCCCGGTCGGCGTTGATCGCGAGGATCCGCTTCGCGCCCTTGCACCCCGCCATGTGCTGCGTGGCGCCGGAGATGCCGCAGGCGATGTAGATCTCAGGTGCGATCTTCGTTCCCGTCTGGCCGACCTGGTCGGTGTGCGGCCGCCAGCCGGCCATGGTGACGGCGCGCGAGCAGCCGACCGCCGCGCCGAGCAGGCCCGCAAGCTCCTCGATCGGCGCGAACCCCTCCTCCGAGCCCGCGCCGCGGCCACCGGACACGACGACCCTGGCGTCGGCCAGCGAGACGCCGCCTTTGGAGGCGGCGACACGATCGACGACCCGCAGCGCGAGCGCAGCGTCGGAGAGCGTCGGCGTGAACGGCTCGACGGAGGCGTCGCCGGCGCCCGGCACGGCCGCGACGGCGTGCGGCTGCACCGTGAGGAGCAGCGTCGGCGTGTCGACGCGCGCCTCCTCGAGCAGGCTTCCGCCCCAGCGCACCCGGGTCACGTCGGCGCCGGAAACCGAGATGCAGTTGGCCGCCAGCGGCAGGTCGAGCAGTGCCGCGACGTGCGCGAGCACCTCGTTCCCGCGCTCCGTCCCCGGCCCCACGACGGAGGTCGCGCCCAGCCGCGCCGCAAGCTCGACGATCGCCTCGGCGACAGCCAGCGGCGCGTACGAGCCGAACACCTCGTGCACCCCGACGTGCACGGCACCCGCCTGCGGTGCCGCTTCGAGCGCAACCGACGCGGTGTCACTCGCGATGACGGCGTGCACCTCGCCGTCGCCGGCGAGCAGGGACGCCAGGGTGGCGGCCTGGAGCGATGGCTCGTCGACGGCGCCGTCGGCGTGCTCGAGGTAGGCGAGAAGCGTCACGCCAGGACCCCGATCTCCCGCAGCACCTCGACGACCCGGGGCGCGGCTGCGGCGCCTTCCCCGAGCACCTCGGCTTGCTTCCCCTCGCCCTCGGGAACGACGAGACGCGTCATCGCCAGGCGCGGCACGGGACGCTCCGGTGTCCTGGTCTCGACCGGCTTGCGCTGCGCGCGGAGCTTCCCGGGTACCGAGGGGTAGCGCGGCAGGTTGAGCCCCTCCTTCACGGTGACGACCGCGGGAAACGGGAGGACGTACACGTCGCGGCCACCCGCTGCCTCCTGCTCGCACCGAACAGTGGCGCCATCGACCGTCAGTGCCTTGAGCCCGGTCGCGACCGGACGGCCGAGCGCATGCGCGACACGGATCCCGACCTGGAAGCCACCCGCGTCAGCGGACTCGTTGCCGAAGACGACGAGGTCGCACGGGCCGTTCGCGCCCTCGTCGTCACGGATCGCGGCGACGATCGCGGCCGAGGTCGCCTGCGAGTCCCACTCCTCTCCGTCCGTGACGAGATGGATCGCGCGATCGGCGCCGATCGCCATCGCGTCACGCAGCTGCTCCTCCGCCTCGGCAGGCCCCAGCGTGAGCACGACCGACTCCCCGCCGTTCGCCTCGACGAGCCGCACGGCTTCCTCGACCCCGCACTCCTCGTGCGGGCTGATCGTGAAGCCGAGGTGGCGGGTCTCGATCGCGCGCGCATCGTCCGTGAGGACGATCGTGCCGCCCGTCATCGGCACCCGCTTCACGCAGACCAGGACTCTCACGAGCGGATCCTCGTGTTCTCGGGATCGAAGATCGGACGCGCGCCGACCACGTCGACCGTCACCGGAAACCGCTCGGTCATGTATTCGACGGCGAGGTCGGTCGAGCCCTCGACCGCGTGCTCGGGCGACAGGTAGCTCATGAGGACGTACTTGCCGAGCGACGGCGCCGCGCCCGCGCTCGTCACGTACGAGCGGCGTCCCTTCGCGTCGGTGAGCGGTGTCCCGTCGCGAAGCGTGACCGGCTCACGGCCGAGCGGGTAGCGCTTGACCCCGTTCGCCGAGGTGTGGTCGTCGACCGTGAGCGTGCAGAGGATCGCGGCCGGCTCCTCGTCGCGGTGGCGCAGGTGCG
>DASUZN010000211.1:0-12643 GCA_036376855.1 Gaiella sp.
CGGAACTCACCGTCAACGTGACCTGCGAAGCCGCGAACTGCACGTACGAGCCCGAGACCTGAGCACCGCTCCACCCCGGAGACCCTCACGACTCGCCTTCCCCCGGGCGCGCGTCCGTGCTCCCGGCACCGCTCTACCGCCCCCTCCGCGTCCTGCTCGAAGGGCAAGCGCTCCGTGGCGCTTCCCCACACTGCTTACTCTCGCGGAGGTCGCCCTAGGGAGGAACCAAGTTTCACTTTGGGGAGACAGGCGTTCAACGCACGGTGAACAGTGACTTGTGACCCAAAGGCACAGTTCCTTCGTGCACCTGGAGTCGGGACGTGCCCGAACGGCGAACCAAGAGCACGATCGGCTGCCGCAATGTCGGCAAGGTGCGCGCGGGTCGTCTTCCGCCGGTCCTCGATTCATGCCGCCTCCCCCGACAACGCGAACGTCAGGTCATGATCCCGATGACAAGAGGCCCGCGACGTGCCAGTTCCCGGCCCCGACCAGAGGAGGAGGTCCCTCGATGACCAGCCACGCCACCGCCCCCGAAAACCCCATGCCCGTCTCGTGACGAAGGCGCCGAAGGATGCTCCTGCGTGGCTCGTCGAGGTCGCCGGCCCCCACTGGGGCACGACCGAGTGGGACGCATGGGAGGGCTATCGCGCGGAGCTCACCGCCCTCGGCGTACCGGCCACCCATCTCAAGCCGATCGGATCCCTGAACCGCCCCACGGAGATCTCGGCCCACATTCCGAGCCTCACTCCCTGGGTCTCGGTCCCGGTCGACTGGCAGAAATTCGGAGACCGGGACGCTCTGCTGCACGCATTCGAGGCGCTCGTCACCGAGGTCGCGAAGACGACGACCTAGCTGCCGGCTCGGCTCTGGGCACGAATTCGCATCAAGCCTCTTGCGCGGACGGGGCAGAGCGGACGGGGGAAGGCCGCACAGACCCCGCCCGGCAGGTCGAGCCTGCCGTCCCTCTCGTGGTCGTCCCGTTAAGGGACGGTGCACGTGATGTAGCGTCCTGCCCCTGACGGGCGTCGACCACCCACCGCCCCCGTACCTGATCCGTACCGAGCGGTTGGCGATCCGCTGCTGGGAGCCGCGCGACGCACCGCTGCTCGCGGATGCGATCGACTCGAGCCTCGACCACCTGCGTCCCTGGATGCCGTGGGCGCACGACGAGCCGCGGCCGCTCGACGATCGGATCGGGCTCCTGCGGGGCTTTCGGGGACGGTTCGACCTGGGGGAGGACTTCGTCTACGGCATCTTCTCGCCCGACGAGAACGAGGTCGTCGGAGGCTCGGGGCTCCACACGCGCGCCGGCGAAGAAGCGCTCGAGATCGGCTACTGGATTCGCGCCTCGGCGGTCGGGCGCGGCTATGCGCGCGAGACGACCGCGGCGCTGGCACGGGTCGCGTTCGGCGTCTGCGGCGTCGACCGCGTCGAGATCCGGGTCGATCCCGCCAACGAGGCGAGCCTGCGCATCCCGCGTGCGCTCGGCTTCTCGGAGGAGGCGACGCTGCGCCGCCGGCTTCCGGCAGGGAAGGGCGAGGCGCCGCGCGACGCGGTGGTCTTCGCGCTGTTCGCCGACGAGCTCGGTCGCACGCCCGTCGCGCACGCGCAACTCGAGGCGCTCGACGCGCTCGGCCGGTCGATCCCGGTCTAACGCGCGAGCAGGCCGTCCACGACCTCGTCGAAGCGGAGCGCCAGCGAGAGGTGCCCCTCGTCGGCGAACAACCTCGCGGTCGCACCCTTCACGTGGTTGCTCAGCCACACGCCGTGCGCGTACGGGACCATCGCGTCCTCGCGGCCCTGCCAGACCGTCACCGGCACCGCCACGTCGTCGATCGCGAAGCCCCAGCTCCGGGCAAACGCCAGATCGTCGTCGTGCCAGCCCCAGATCCCGTCGCGAAGCGCACCGCGCATCACGGCTGCGAGGTAGTCCGCGAACGGCCCCCGGAGTACCTGCCGGTCGACCTCCGTCACGAGCCCTCCGAGCGCCTCCGCGATCGTCTCTCCCGTACGGTCGCCCATCGCCTCCACCGCCTCCACGAGGAACGGTTCCAGCCGCTCGGTTCCCTCGAGTGCCGCGCCGAACTCGTCGCGGTTCTCCTCCGCCATGCCGTCGAGCCAGTCGAGCCCGGCCGCGTCCCGGGGGGCGACGCCCGCGAGCGTGGCGGCGGATGCCACGAGTTGCGGGAGGAGCGCCGCCGACGCCAGCGCATGCGGCCCGCCGCCCGACCAGCCGACGACGTGGAGCCGGTCGAGACCGAGCAGGTCGGCGATCGCGGCGACGTCGTCCACGCAGTCGGCGACGGTGCGGCCGGGACGCCGCGACGAGCCGGCGTAGCCCGGTCGCGAGTAGGTCACGAACCGCAATCCGCGAGCGACCACGTCCGCGACCCACGGCTCGTAGGCGATTCCGGCGCACGGCGTGCCGACATGGAGCAGGACGGCGGTCGCTCTTGTCCCATCGCTCGCCCATCCCTCGAGCCGGCGCCCGTCGGAGGTCACGAGCTCGAACGCCTCGCCTTCCACGGCACGATCCTAGGTGGTCGATCGGCCTCCGCTACCATGGCACGCCGATGTCGAGCGATCGTGTCACTCTCGAGGTCTCCGAGCGCGGGGCGGAGCAGCTCGGCTCCCGTCGCGTGCGCCGCCTTCGCAAGGAGGGCCTGGTGCCCGGCGTCCTCTACGGGAAGGGGCACACGCGCGCGATCGTCGTGAACGAGCGCAGCCTCCGGACGGTGCTGACCGGCTCGTCGGGGCTCCACGCGATCGTCGACGTCGTGATCGAGGGGCAGACGACCCCCCATCACGCCGTCCTCAAGGATTTCCAGCGCCACCCGATCCGCGGCACGATCACCCACGTCGACTTCCACGAGGTGCGGCTCGATCGCCCGATCCAGGCCACGGTGAGCCTCGAGCTCGTCGGCGAGTCGCCCGGGTCGAAGCAGGGCGGCATCGTCCAGCTCGTCAGCCGCGAGCTGCAGGTCGAGGCACTCCCGACCGGGATCCCCGAGCACATCGAGCTCGACATCTCCGAGCTCGAGGTCGGGGTCACGCTGCGTGTCGAGAACCTCTCCCCGATCGAGGGCGTCACGTTCCTCGACGATCCGCAGCTCGTGCTCGCCACCTGCACGGTGCCCCGTGGGCTCACGGAGCTCGAGGAAGGGGCCGCCGAGGGCGAGGGCGAGGACGGAGAGGCCGCCGAGGGCGAAGCCGCCGAGGCCTCGGACGAGGGTGCACCCGCCGCCGAGGACTGAGCGGTGCGCCTCTTCCGCCGGGGAGAGGCCGCGACTGCGATGGACTTTCTGGTCGCCGGGCTCGGGAACCCCGGCCAAGAGCACGCGCGGGACCGCCACAACGTCGGCTGGATGGTCGTCGACGAGCTGGCGCGACGGCACGGTGGCTCGTTCAAGTCGAAGTTCCGCGGGCGACTCGGTGACATCCGTGTCGGCGAGGCCAAGCTCGCGCTCCTGAAGCCCGAGACGTACATGAACGAGTCGGGTGCGTCGATCCAGGCGGCCGCCGCCTTCTACAAGCTTCCGATCGAGCAGGTCGTCGTCGTGCACGACGACGTCGATTTCGAGACAGGACGCCTCCAGGCCCGGCTCGGCGGCGGCCTCGCCGGCCACAACGGGCTCCGCTCCATCGCCCAGCGTCTCGGGTCGCAGGACTTCCTCCGCCTCCGGGTCGGCGTCGGGCGCCCGGGCCGCGGCGACCCTCGCCCGGTCGCCGACTACGTTCTCTCGGCCTTCGCGCCGTCGGACGACGCGGAGGCGATCGTCGCCCGCGCCTGTGACGCCGTCGAAACGCTTGCGATCGACGGTCTCGAAGAGTCGCAACGCCGATTCAACTGAGCGTCGCCTGGCCGGGTCGCCTGGCGGGGCGGACATCGGCACGAAGCCGGCACAGATCCGGCACGAAGCCGGCGCACTCTCGGCACAGGCTTCTCGATAGCGTGAAAGCAGGGCGCGGGGGTGCCCCTGGGGGTGGTTGGCAAGCCGGGCAGTACGATGGCCCCGCGGGGCGCGATCCCCGCCAGTCGCATGGACCAGGCAGTCACCCGCACGTCCGTCTCCGCACCGCTTGCCGCCTTCGTGGAGGAGCTGCGGCGCGCCGAGCGGTTCCAGGCGTTCGTCCGCACGTTGCCGACGCGCGCCCGCGTCTCCGAGCCGGTGCTGCCGCTCGTGCTCGCAGCGCTCCATGCAGAGCTCGGCCGCTCGCTCCTCGTGCTGTTGCCCGAGGACGCCGACGCGCGGGACGCTGCAGACGGCGCCTCGTGGTTCGGGGATGCCGCGCAGGTCGCGTTCCTTCCGAGCAGGGGCGTCACCTACGAGTCGGGACTGGTCCCGCCGCCGCACCTCGTCGGCGAGCGCTACCGCGCGCTCGACGTGCTGGAGGCGGGAGGGTTGGTCTGCGCGTCGGTCGCGG
This sequence comes from Gaiella sp., assembly GCA_036376855.1. Lineage (GTDB taxonomy): Bacteria > Actinomycetota > Thermoleophilia > Gaiellales > Gaiellaceae > Gaiella. The sequence goes on from DASUZN010000211.1 coordinate 4,426, forward strand.
CGCTCTCGGAGGGGTTGCCGCCGCCGGCCTCGCGCCCGGGCTCGCTCGCGCTCCGGGTCGGAGACGAGCCGGGGATCGACGGGCTCGCCGGGAAGCTCGCGCTCGCCGGGTACGAGCGAGTCGACCGCGTCGACGAGCGCGGCCAGTTCGCCGTCCGCGGAGGAATCGTGGACGTGTTCCCGTCCACCGGTCGCGAGCCGCTCAGGGTCGAGCTCTTCGGGGACGAGATCGAGCAGGTCCGCGCGTTCTCTCCGTTCACGCAGCGTGCGCGGCACCCTGCCGACAACGCGATCGTCCATCCCGCCGTCGAGCGCCGCACGGATCTCGTCGAGCCGGACCTCGGCGAAGACGACGACGAGCTGGCGTCCGTCGAGATTCCGGCGGACCTCGTGCCTCCCGTCGAGCGCCCGCCCGACCTCGTCTGGCAGCCGGCCGACGTGCGTCGCGTCGCCGAGGAGGAGGGCCTCGCGACGATCGCCCTCGACGGCGCGACCGAGCTCGACCCGTTCCCGCAGGCGCAGCCGCACGCGTTCGAGGCACAGCGGCCTGCCATAGCGGCACGCGGTCTCGCCGAGGCGGAGAACGAGCTCGCCGGGTTCGTGCGCTCGGGGAACCGCGTCGTCGTGGCGTTCGCGCATCGCGGCGAAGCGGAGCGGCAGGCGGCGCTCCTGCGAAAGATCGAGGCGCCGATGCTTACGGAGGGAGAGGCGCTCGCCGCCGACCCCGCGCTGCGCTTCGCGGTCGCACCGGCGCGCCGCGGGTTCGTGTGGCGCGAGCTCGGTCTGGTGCTTCTCCCGGACACGCAGGTCTTCCGCAAGCGACCCCCGCGTGCCGATAGGCGGCTCGGTAGGGCGCTCGCGAGCTTCGCCGACCTGCGGGTCGGCGACCACGTCGTCCACGAGGACCACGGCATCGGCAAGCTCCTCGGCTTCGAGACGAAGGAGGTGGCGGGCGTCACGCGCGACTACCTCCACCTCGCATTTCGTGGCGAGGACCGGTTGTACGTCCCGCACGAGCAGCTCGGGAAGCTGTCGAAGTACATCGGCGCGGACGCTGTCGACCCGAGCCTGTCGAAGCTGGGCGGCAAGGCGTGGCAGAACCTCAAGGCGCGCGCACGGACAGCGGTGCGCGAGCTGGCGGGCGAGTTGCTCCAGCTCTACGCACAGCGCCAGCGGGCCGAGGGGGTGGCGAACGACCTGTCCGGAGACTGGATCGAGCGCCTCGAGGCGTCCTTCCCGTATCGCGAGACCGACGACCAGCAGCGCGCGATCGAGGCCGTGAAGGAGGATCTCGAGTCGCCGAGGCCGATGGACCGACTCGTCTGCGGCGACGTCGGCTTCGGCAAGACCGAGGTCGCGGTACGCGCGGCTTTCGGGGTCGCCGTCAACGGCCGGCAGGTGCTCGTGCTCTGCCCGACGACGATCCTCGCCGAGCAGCACTGGAACACCTTCCGCGAGCGCTACCGCGACTTCCCCGTGCGGGTCGAGATGGTGTCGCGGTTCCGGAGGCCGGCGGAGGTGAAGGCCACCCTCAAGGAGTTCGCCGAGGGGAAGATCGAGGTGCTCGTCGGCACGCACCGGATCCTCTCGAGGGACGTGATCCCGAAGCAGCTCGGCCTCGTCATCGTCGACGAGGAGCAGCGCTTCGGCGTCGCGCAGAAGGAGCTCCTGCGCGCCCTGCGGCTCGAGGTGGACGTGCTCGCGCTCTCGGCCACGCCGATCCCCCGGACGCTCCACATGTCGCTCTCCGGCCTGCGCGACATCTCGATCATCGAGACGCCTCCCGAGGGCCGGCGCCCGATCCGCACGACCGTCGGCGAGTACGACGACGAGCTCATCAAGCTCGCGCTCGAGCGCGAGCACGCGCGGGAGGGCCAGTCGTTCTACCTCCACAACCGCGTCGAGACGATCGAGGAGGCCGCCGAGAAGCTCCAGCAGCTCTGCCCCGGGCTCCGCCTCCTCGTAGCCCACGGCCAGATGGCGGAGCGCGAGCTCGAGGAGCGCATGCACGCCTTCCTGGCGGGAGACGCAGACGTCCTCGTCTCGACGACGATCATCGAGTCGGGCATCGACATCCCGCAGGCCAACACCCTGATCGTCGAGCGGGCCGACACGCTCGGGCTCGCGCAGCTCTACCAGATTCGCGGTCGCGTCGGCCGCTCGGACGTGACCGCGCACGCATACCTCTTCTATCCGGACGCGACGGAGCTGACGCCCGAGGCGCGGGCGCGGCTCGCGACCCTCGCCGACCACACGGAGCTCGGCGCGGGGTTCCAGATCGCGATGCGCGATCTCGAGATCCGCGGCGCGGGGGACCTGCTCGGCGCCGAGCAGTCCGGCCACGTCGCGGCGCTCGGCTTCGAGCTCTACGTCGAGATGCTGAACGAGGCGGTGGCCGAGCTCTCCGGCCAGGCGCGGCTGGCCGTGCGTCCGGTGCGGGTGGACGCACGCGTCGATGCATACATCCCGGCGGCCTACATCCAGGCCGAGGCGCTCAAGATCGACCTCCACCGCCGTATCGCGCTCGCCGAGCATGAGGACGAGCTCCGCGAGCTCCGCGCCGCGACGGAGGATCGCTACGGCCCGCTGCCCGAGCCCGTCGAGAACCTCTTCCGTATCCAAGAGGCGAAGCTCGCGCTTGCCCTCGTCGGCGCCGATTACCTCGTCTTTCGCGGCGGCCGGGCGACCGTCGGGCCGGTCGGGCTCGCGGCGACCGAGCTCCGCGCGCTTCGCGCCATCGCGGACACCGCCGTGTACACCTCGGCCCGGCAGGAGGTCGCGATCCGTGCCGAGGGGCTCGAGGGGGCGCTCGCGCTGGCCGATGCTATCGTTGCCGCCCGCCGGGCCGCCTGAGCGCGCCGCGAACACCGTCCGCTCCCGAGCCCAACCGAACCTTTCCCGTACACGTCATAACCCCCCCGTAACCGGACGTCGCCTACAAAGAGGACTCGATGAAGCGCTCGCTCGCACTTGCCGCCGCCGCCCTGGCCGCTGTCACACTCGTCGCCGCCGGCTGCGGCGACTCGGACGAGGTCCCGGCCGACGCCGTTGCGGTCGTCGACGGCACCACGATCACGCGGTCCTCGCTCGACGGGCTGCTCTCGCGCGCCAAGAAGTCCTACACCGCGCAGAAGCGCGCCTTCCCGAAGGCCGGCACGTCGGAGTACCAGTCGCTGCAGACCCAGGCGGTCGCCTACCTCGTCCAGCGCGAGGAGTACGCGCGCGAGGCCGACAAGCTCGGCATCGACGTGACCGACCAGCAGATCGCGAAGAAGGTCGAAGAGGTCAAGAAGCAGTACTTCGGCAACAGTCAGGCGAAGTTCGAGAAGGGCCTCGCCGACCAGGGCTACACCAAGGCGACCCTGGAGGAGGACATCCGGTCGCAGCTCCTCACCGAGGGGATCTACAAGAAGGTGACCACAGACGCGAAGGTCACCGATGCGGACATCAAGAGCTACTACGACAAGAATCGCGCGAACTACACGGTTCCCGAGTCCCGCTCCGTCCGCCACATCCTCGTGAAGACCAAGGCCGACGCCGACCGGATCCGCACCCAGCTCGCCAACGGCGGCGACTTCGCAGCGCTCGCCAAGGCGAACTCGATCGACCCCGGCTCGAAGGACGCGGGCGGCAAGCTCACGGTCTCGAAGGGCCAGACCGTCCCGCCGTTCGACAAGGCCGCGTTCTCGCTCGACACCAACGAGCTGTCGCAGCCGATCAAGACGCAGTTCGGCTACCACCTGATCGAGCCGCTCGCGGCCGTCAAGGCCGGCTCGGTGACGCCGTTCGCCCAGGTCAAGGACCAGATCAAGACGCAGCTCGAGTCCGAGACCAAGAACACGGCCGTCAACAAGTGGGTCGCGGACGTCGAGAAGGAGTACAAGGACAAGGTCCAGTACGCCGCCGGATTCGAGCCGCCGGACACGTCCACCACCACGGGCGAGACGACGACGTCCGGGTAACGTCGGCCGCGTGGGCGCAGACGGCCCGCTCGCCGAGCTCCGTGAGCTGACCCGGCGCCTGCGGGCGGAGTGCCCCTGGGACCGCGAGCAGACGGCTCGCACGATCGTTCCGCACACGGTCGAGGAGGCGTACGAGGTCGCGGATGCCGCATTCGCGGACGACCCGGCAAAGCTGCTCGACGAGCTCGGCGACCTGCTCTTCCAGGTCTTCTTTCTCTCGCTCCTCCTCGAGGAGCAGGGCGAGGGTGATCTCGACGACGTCACCCGCGCCGTGCACGACAAGCTCGTGCGCCGTCACCCCCACGTCTTCGGAGATGCCGAGGCCCGGACGGCACGGCGGGTGCGGGAGCGCTGGGAGGCGATCAAGGCCGAGCAGGAGGGCCGGGAGGGCGTCTTTCACGACGTGCCTGAGTCGCTTCCCGCGCTGCTCTTCGCGCGCAAGGTCCAGCGTCGTGCGGCGGCGGTCGGCTACGACTGGCCCGACCTCGACGGCCCGGCGGCCAAGGTGCGCGAGGAGACCGCCGAGCTGCTCGCAGAGCTCGAGCGCGCAGGGCGTCCTGCGCCCGAGACCGAGCCCGATCGCGCCGTCGAGGCGGAGCTCGGCGATCTCCTCTTCACCGTGGTCAACCTCGCGCGGTTCGTGAACGTCGATCCCGAGCTCGCGCTGCGCGCGGCGACCGGTCGCTTCCGCGGGCGGGTCGAGCTCGCAGAGCGGCTCGCCGCCGAGGCGGGGGAGACGTGGGCGGAGCTCGATCTCGCCGGCCAGGAGCGCTGGTATCAGCGCGCCAAGGCCTCCGGGGCGTCCCCCTTGGGTACCCACCGCCCGAGACGCGTCTAGTCTTTCCCCCCGGCATGGAGATCACGTACGTCCACGGCCGCCAGGTGCTCGACTCGCGGGGGAACCCGACGGTCGAGGTCGAGGTCGGGCTCGAGTCCGGCGCCTTCGGGAGCGCCGCGGTCCCGTCCGGCGCTTCGACCGGCGAGCACGAGGCCGTCGAGCTCCGCGACGGCGGCGACCAGTGGGACGGGAAGGGCGTCACGCGCGCGGTCGCGCACGTCGACGGCGAGATCGCCGACGCACTCGTGGGGCTGGACGCTTCGGACCAGCGCGCGATCGACCGGCGGCTCGTCGCGCTCGACGGGACCCCGACAAAGGCGCGCCTCGGCGCCAACGCGATCCTCGGCGTCTCGCTCGCGGTCGCGAAGGCCGCGGCCGCCGAGGCCTGCGTACCGCTCTACCGCTGGGTCGGCGGGACGAACGCGCACGTGTTGCCGGTACCGCTGATGAACGTCGTCAACGGCGGCGCGCACGCGCAGAACTCGCTCGACTTCCAGGAGTTCATGCTCGTTCCCGCGGGTGCGAGCACGTTCACCGAGGCCCTGCGGATCGGGGCGGAGACCTACCACCAGCTCAAGCGGCTGCTCGCAGAGCGCGGTCTCTCGACCGCGGTCGGCGACGAGGGCGGCTTCGCGCCCGACCTCGGCTCCGCGTACGACGCCTGCGAGGCGATCCTCGAGGCCGCCGAGCGTGCAGGTCACCGCGACAAGGTCGCGCTCGCCCTCGACCCCGCGACGAGCGAGCTCCATCGCGACGGCGCGTACCGGCTCGAGCGGCAGGGCGGCACGCTCGACACGAACGGCATGATCGACCTCTGGGCCGACCTCTGCGACCGCTTCCCGATCGTGTCTCTCGAGGATGGTCTCGGCGAGTCGGACTGGGCCGGCTGGCAGACGCTCACCGACCGGCTCGGGGGACGGCTGCAGCTCGTCGGCGACGACCTCTTCGTCACGAACGTCGACTTCCTCCGGCGCGGGATCGCGGAGCGCGTCGGCAACGCGATCCTCGTCAAGGTCAACCAGATCGGGACGCTCACCGAGACGCTCGACGCCGTCGAGCTGGCCCACCGGAACGGCTACCGCGCAGTCGTCTCGCACCGCTCGGGCGAGACCGAGGATGCGACGATCGCCGACCTCGCCGTCGCGACGAACGCCGGCCAGATCAAGACCGGCGCCCCGACCCGCTCGGATCGCGTCGCGAAGTACAACCAGCTGCTGCGGATCGAGGAGGAGCTCGGCGACGAGGCCGAGTACCCCGGCTGGGCCGCGTTCCCCCGGTCGGGCGCCTGAGCCACCCGCGTAGGCTGTGGCCGTGACCGGACACACGCGCCGCACGAAGATCGTGGCCACGATCGGGCCGGCGTCCGCGAGCGCCGAGACGCTCGCGGCGCTGATCGAGGCAGGGATGGACGGCGCGCGCCTCAACTTCTCGCACGGGACGCCGGACGACCATGCGCGGAACGCGCAGCTCGTCCGCGAGGCGGAGGCTGCGGCACAGCGGCCGATCGCTCTGATCGCCGACCTCCAGGGGCCGAAGCTCCGCGTCGGCGACCTCGAGGCCGACGTCACGCTCGCGGACGGCGACTCGGTCGTCATCGCCGGCGAGGACGCCGCGCAGGACGACGACATACCCGTCAGCCCTGCGGTGCTCGGGTCCGTGCTCCAGCCGGGAAACGATGTGCTCGTCGACGACGGGCTCGTCAGGCTCCGCGTCGAGAAGGTGGAGCGCGGCCGCGCCCGGTGCCAGGTCATCGTCGGCGGCGTGATCAAGGCTCACAAGGGCGTGAACCTCCCCGGCGTCCCGCTGCCGATCCCGTCGCTGACCCGCAAGGATCTCGACGACCTCGACGCGGCGCTCGAGTTCGGCGTCGACTACGTCGCGCTCTCGTTCGTCCGCTCGGCGTCGGACGTCCTGGCCCTGCGCACCCTGATCGAGGCGCGCGGCTCTCATGCCTGGGTGATCGCGAAGATCGAGAAGGCGGAGGCGGTTGCGGCGCTCGACGACATCCTCGCGGAGGCGCACGGCGTCATGGTCGCGCGGGGCGACCTCGGCGTCGAGATCGGCGCCGCCGAGGTGCCGCTCCTGCAGAAGCGGATCATCGTGCACGCGCTCGAGCGCGCGAAGCCTGTGATCACTGCGACACAGATGCTCGAGTCGATGATCTCTCAGCCCGAGCCGACGCGCGCCGAGGCGTCGGACATCGCCAACGCGATCCTCGACGGCACCTCCGCGATCATGCTCTCCGGCGAGACGGCCGTGGGCGCGTACCCCGTCGAGGCGGTGGCGGTGATGGACCGAATCGCGCTCGCCGTCGAGCCGCATCTCGGCTACCGCCACGAGACGCCACAGGCGAGCGACGAGCCGACGATCGACCAGGCGATGTCGAACGCCGCCTGCGACGTCGCCGAGGCGCTCTCCGCGAAGGCGATCCTCGTGCCGACGTTCACAGGCCGCACGGCCTCCGCCGTCGCGCGCCTGCGGCCGCAACGGGCGATCCTCGCGCTCACGCACAAGATGGAATCGCTCCGCCACATGGCGCTCGAGTGGGGCGTGACCCCGCTCGACATCCCGGAGACGACCGACGTGGAGGACCTCTGGACGCGGTCGATCGCGGCCGCACGCGAGTCGGGCATCGTCCTGCCGGGGGAACGCCTCGTGATCACCGCAGGCACGGCGGTCAACATTCCCGGCGGGACGAACGTGATCAAGGTCGACGTCGCGTAGGAAAGCGCCCGGCCGGCGGCGAACTCCTCGCCATGGCGGGGAAGGGGAAGCGAGCCCGGGGCAAGCGGCGCAGGCCGAGGGCGCCGCGCTGGCTGTTGCCGGTGCTGGTGCTCGGCGTCGTCGGGTTCCTCTACGTACGGCCGATCACGACCTATCTCGAGACGCGCAACCAGCTCGACGAGCGTCGCGCCGAGGTCGCCTCGCTCCGCGCCGAGCGCGGGCGCGTGACCGCGCGGCTCGCCCGGACGACCAGTCTCGACGAGCTCTCGCGTGCCGCGCGCCGGATCGGCTACGTCAAGCCCGGCGAGCACCTCTTCATCGTGAAGGGCACCGCCGAGTGGCGGCGCCAGCGCGAGCGCTAGGAGAGGGGTACCGTCACACGGATGGACGATCGCGCCGTCGTCGCGCGGCAGCTCGGCCGCGACCCCCGAACCCTCCGGCGCGTTATCGCCCGTTGTCCCTGGGGTCTCCCCGTCGTCACGGAGCAGGAGCCGTACGGGGCCGACGGCGAGCCGTTTCCGACGACGTACTACCTCACCTGCCGCCACCTCGTCGCCGCCGTTTCGCGTCTCGAAGCCGCCGGCGGTGTCGAACGGTGGAGCGCGGCCGTAGCTGCCGATCCGGAGCTGCGCGACGACCTCGAACGGGCGACGGCCGAGCAGGTGCGCGTTCGGCGCGAGCTCGCCGGCGGCGCG
>DASUZN010000212.1:0-4862 GCA_036376855.1 Gaiella sp.
GACGAGGCGGTCTCCGAGTCGTTTCCCGCGAGCGACGCACCCGCGCACGCCGACCCCGGCGCCGCCGAGCCCACCGGCGGCCAGGGCGTGTCGCCGGCACCGGTCGCCGTCGTCCCGACCTGGACCGCGGGCATTCCCTGCGAGCTCGACGGCGAGACCGTCCACCTCTCTCACGGCGCGGTCGTGATCGCCGCGATCACCTCATGCACGAACACCTCGAACCCGTCCGTCATGGTCGCCGCGGGGCTCCTCGCGAAGAAGGCCGTCGAGCGCGGCCTCGACCGCAAGCCCTGGGTCAAGTCGAGCCTCGCACCGGGCTCCAAGGTGGTGAGCGACTACTTCGACCGCGCCGGGCTGACGCCGTACCTCGAGGCGCTCGGCTTCCACACGGTCGGGTACGGCTGCACGACCTGCATCGGGAACTCGGGCCCGCTCCCCGAGCCCGTCTCGCAGGCGATCGCCGAGGGTGACCTCGTTGCGTGCGCCGTCCTGTCGGGAAACCGCAACTTCGAGGCGCGCGTCCACCCCGAGGTGAAGGCGAACTACCTCGCGAGCCCGCCGCTCGTCGTCGCGTATGCGCTCGCCGGGCGGATGGACGTCGACCTGGTCACCGAGCCGCTCGGCCACGACCCGAACGGCGACCCCGTCTACCTCTCCGACCTGTGGCCCTCGCCGGAGGAGGTGCGCGAGACGGTCGAGGGGGCGATCGGACGCGAGATGTTCGAGCGCACCTACGCGGACGTCTACACCGGCGATCCGGAGTGGCGCGAGCTGCCGGTGCCCGAGGGCTCGGTCTTTGCCTGGGACGATGCGTCGACGTACGTGCGGCAGCCGCCGTACTTCGAGGGCATGGCCGAGGAGGCGGGCACCGTCGACGACATCCACGACGCTCGCTGCCTCGTCTCCCTCGGCGACTCGGTCACCACCGACCACATCTCTCCCGCGGGCTCGATCAAGCCGGAGTCGCCTGCGGGCCGCTATCTGGTCGAGCACGGCGTCGAGCGGAAGGAGTTCAACTCGTACGGCTCGCGCCGCGGGAACCACGAGGTGATGGTGCGCGGAACCTTCGCGAACGTCCGCCTGCGGAACCTCCTCGTGCCGGAGTCGGAGGGCACGTGGTCCGTCCACCTGCCCTCGGGCGACGAGACGACGATCTTCGAGGCGGCCGAGCGCTACCTCTCCGAGGGCGTGCCGACGATCGTGCTCGCAGGCAAGGAGTACGGGTCGGGCTCATCGCGCGACTGGGCGGCGAAGGGCCCGAACCTGCTCGGCGTGAAGGCCGTGATCGCGGAGAGCTACGAGCGGATCCACCGCTCCAACCTGCTGATGATGGGAATCCTGCCGCTCCAGTACCTCCCGGGTGAGAGCCGCGAGACGCTCGGGCTGACGGGGCGCGAGGTGTTCACCGTGACGGGGGTCGCCGGGGGCGAGGCGCGGGAGGTCACCGTCCGCGCGGACGAGAGAGAGTTCCGCGCGATCCTGCGGCTCGACACCCCGCGCGAGCGCGAGTACGTCCGCCACGGCGGGATCCTTCCGTACGTGTTGCGGAAGCTGGCAAGACCAGGGGTATAGGGGACAGGCACCTGACGGTGCCGGTCCCCTGGTGAGAGGATCGGGCCATGTCGGGCCATGACGAGCTGCGCACGCTGCTCGGCCGCTTCCCGAGCGGTGTCGTGGTCGTCACGGTCGATGCCGGCGGGCAGCGCCTCGGCCTCACCGTCGGCACGCTCGTCGGTCTTTCCCTCGATCCGCCGCTCGTCGGATTCTCGATCGCCCGGGAGGCGGCGCTCCACGAGCTGCTCCGCGAGGCGGGGCGGTGCGCGATCTCGCTCCTCGCAGCCGGCCAGGAGGCCCTCGCGGAGCATTTCGCGCGTGGGGTGCCGCCGATCGGCATGTGGGAGGGAATCGAGACAGAGGCTTCAGACGGGCCGCCACGTCTCTCCGGAGCGCTCGGCTGGCTCGATTGCGTTCTGCACGACGAGGTGGCGGCGGGCACGCACACGCTGTTCGTCTGTTCCGTCCAGCGCGTCGTCCCGGGCGGGGACGGCCCAGGGCTCGTCCGGGTCCGCGGCCGGTTCGCGGAGGCCTGAGCCCGAACGAGGAGCGGCGAGGCTGAAGCCACGCCGCAAGGCGGTACCCTCGCCGCTTGTGACCGAGCGCGACACGTCCTGGGGGATCGAGCCCGTCCCGGAGCGGCTGCGCGTCCTCGGCGGGGTCGACATGGGGCTCCTCTGGGGCAACCTCGGGGTCTCGCTGCTCGTGATCGTCGCGGGCGCGGTGCTCGTCCCTGCGCTTTCGCTGCCGACGGCGCTCGTCGCGATCCTCGTGGGCTGCCTCGTCGGGAACCTGATGCTCGCGGTCGCGGGTGCTATCGGGGCGCAGGCGCGCGTCCCCGCGATGGTGCTGATGCGCGCGCCGCTCGGCGAGCGCGGCTCGTACCTGCCCACCGCGATCAACGTCGTCCAGTGCCTCGGCTGGACGGTCTTCGAGCTGCTCGTGATCGCGACGGCTGCGGCCGCGCTCTCGGACCAGCTCGTCGGCTTCGAGGCGAGGTGGGCCTGGACGCTCGTGTTCGGCTCCGCTGCGCTCGTCATGGGCCTGCTCGGTCCGATCGGGGTCGTCCGCACGGTGATTCGGCGCGTCGCGGTCTGGGTCGTCCCGCTTGCCGTCGCCTATCTCTGCTGGTGGGCGCTGACGGGCGGCGGGCTCGAGGAGGCATGGAGCCGCCCCGGCGAGGGTGGGCTCTCGACCTGGCAGGGGATCGACATCGTCGTCGGGGTCACCGTCTCTTGGATCCCGCTCGCGGCCGACTACACGCGTTTCGCCCGCTCGCCGCGCGCCGCGTTCTGGGGGACGGGCATCGGCTACTTCGTCCCGGACGCGCTGCTCCTCGGGCTCGGCGCGGTGATCCTGCTGACCCGCGACGTCGCGGACGCGGCGGCGCTCCCGGCTGCGGTCGCGGCAGGCGGGCTCCTCGCGCTGCTCGTCCTCGTGGCGCTGACGGTCGCGGAGACCGACGAGGCGTTCGCGAACGCGTATTCGGGCGCCGTCTCGCTCCAGAACCTTTTCCCGGCCGTGCCGCAGCGTCTCCTGATCGTCCTGACGACCACGATCGGCACGATCGGCGCGCTCGTGCTCGCACTCGGGAGCTTCCAGTCGTTCCTGTTCCTGCTCGGCTCGTTCTTCGTCCCGTTGTTCGCGGTGTTGCTGGCCGACTGGCTCGCGAGCGGACGGCGCTACGGCCCTGAGGACGTCTTCGGCCGGGAGCCGGTCAGGGTGGGGCTCGTCGGTGCGTGGATCGCGGGCTTCGTCGCCTACCAGTGGCTCTCCCCGACCGGGCCTGCGTGGTGGGTCGAGCAGGTGCAACGGCTCGACCCTCCCGCATGGAGTATCGGAGCCACGCTGCCGAGCTTCGTCGTCTCCTTCGGGCTCGCCCTGGCCGTCTCGGCCGCAACCGGGCGGGTCGGTGCAGGAACCGCGCGCGCGTGAGCCCGATCGGTCTGATCGGGAACCTCACCGTCGATCGCGTGGCGGGCGGCGAGCCGCGGGCCGGCGGCCTCGTCTTCCACGCCGCACGCGCGGCGGCACGGCTCGGGGCCGACGTGGTGGTCGTCACCCGGTGCGCTCCCGGCGACCGTGACGTCACGGTCGCCCCGCTCGAGGCGCTCGGCTTCCCCGTGACCTGCGCCGACGCGGCCGAGACGACGGCCTTCAGCTTCCACTACGAGGGCGACAGGCGGATCATGAACGTCGACGCCGTCGGCGACCGGTGGACAGCCGCGGACGTCGAGGGATGGGCAGGGGAGGCGCTCGCCGGCTGCGACTGGGTGCTCGTCGGCGGACTCCTGCGCTCGCACTTCGACGCCTCTGCGGCCGACGCTCTCGCCGGGCAGGGCCGGCGGCTGCTGCTCGACGCGCAGGGCATCACGCGCGTCGCCGAAACGGGGCCGCTCCGCGAGGACGCGGAGATCCAGCGGTCCTTGCTCCGCGACCTCACGGTCCTGAAGCTGAACGAGGAGGAGGGGGAGCTTCTGGCGGGAGGGCTCGAGCTCGAGCACCTCGAGACGCTCGGCGTGCCCGAGGTCGTGCTCACTCTCGGCTCGCAGGGGGCGCGGGTGGTTGCGGAAGGGGTGCTGACGGCTGTGCCACCGCATGTCGCGGACGGGCCGGTCGACCCGACGGGGGCCGGCGACGCGTTCTCGCTCGTCTACGTCGACGGCCGATCGAAGGGCCTCGGCCCCGTGGACGCCGCAGGACGGGCCGCCCACCTCGTCACCGAGCTCATCACGCTCGCATGACGCGGCTGCTCGTCGTGTGCGCCCTCGGCACCGTCGCGGTGGACATCGACGAGGAGGAGGACGCGGAGCTCGTCGACGACGAGATCGCACCGGATGCCCCCGAGCTCGATCTCCCGCTCGTGATCGCGGCTGCCGCACACGGCTCGACGGTCGTGGCCGTGGTCGACCGGCGCCCGCCACTCGTCGTCTCGAACGACGGCGGCCGCACCTGGCGCGAGGCGGGTGCCGGGCTCGGGCGAGGAGTCGCAGTCGCGATCTCGCCGGAGCACCCAGATGTCATCGCGTTCGCGACCGCGGAGCGCCTGCACGTGTCGCGCGACGGCGGCCGGTTCTGGACGGCGCTCGCGGTGGAGCTGCCCTCGATCACCGCGGCCGCGTTCGCGGGCTGAGCCCCTCCTCTGTGAGGATGAGGCCCCACAACCGAGGAGGGAACTCCATGAGCGGACTCGACGATCTTCTGGGAAGCCTGACCAAGGCCGCCGGCGGCGGGGGCCAGGGCGGTGGCGGGTTGGAGGACCTGCTCGGCGGTCTCCTCGGCGGCGGCTCCTCCTCGGGCGGCGGGGG
>DASUZN010000213.1:0-10518 GCA_036376855.1 Gaiella sp.
GCAGACGATCGGCGCGACGACGCTCGACGAGTACCGCAAGTACCTCGAGCGGGACGCCGCGCTCGAGCGGCGCTTCCAGCAGGTGCGCGTCGAGGAGCCGACGATCGACGAGACCGTGCAGATCCTGCGCGGCCTGCGCGACCGCTACGAGGCCCACCACCGCGTGAAGATCACCGACGAGGCGCTTCAGGCGTCTGCCTCGCTGGCCGATCGCTACATCCAGGACCGGCATCTGCCCGACAAGGCGATCGACCTGATCGACGAGGCCGGCTCGCGCGTCCGCATCCGGACGATGTCCGCGCCGCCCCGTTACCGGGAGCTCGAGGAGGAGATCGAGACCGTCCGCGCCGACAAGGAAGCGGCGATCGAGGCGCAGGAGTTCGAGAAGGCCGCCTCGCTCCGCGACAAGGAGCGCAAGCTCTCGCAGAAGAAGAAGGAGCTCGAGGAGCGCTGGCGCAACGAGGCCGACGAGGAGCAACCGGAGATCGGCGAGGACGAGATCGCCGACATCGTCTCGATGTGGACGGGGATCCCGGTCTTCAAGCTCACCGAGGCCGAGTCGCAGAAGCTCGTGCGCATGGAGGAGGATCTCCACAAGCGCGTCATCGGGCAGGAGGCCGCCATCGTGGCCGTCTCGAAGGCGATCCGCCGCGCCCGGGCGGGGATCAAGGACCCGAAGCGCCCGAGCGGCTCGTTCATCTTCCTCGGGCCCTCCGGCGTCGGGAAGACCGAGACGGCGCGGACGCTCGCCGAGTTCCTCTTCGGCGACGAGGACGCGATGATCCAGGTCGACATGTCGGAGTACATGGAGAAGCACTCCGTGTCCCGGCTCGTCGGCTCGCCCCCCGGCTACGTCGGGTACGACGAGGGAGGCCAGCTCACCGAGGCCGTCCGTCGCAAGCCGTACTCCGTGCTGCTGCTCGACGAGATCGAGAAGGCGCACCCGGACGTGTTCAACATCCTCCTGCAGATCCTGGAGGACGGGAGGCTGACCGACGCCCAGGGGCGGAAGGTCGACTTCCGCAACACGATCGTCGTGATGACGTCGAACATCGGCGCGGCGCAGATCTCGAAGAACCAGTCGCTCGGGTTCTCGATGGGTGACGAGCAGGGTCTCACCTACGACGACATGAAGGCTCGCGTGATGGGCGAGCTGAAGAAGGTGTTCCGGCCCGAGCTCCTGAACCGGATCGACGAGATCATCGTCTTCCACAAGCTCGAGAAGGACGAGATCCTCCAGATCGTCGACATCAAGATGAAGCGTCTCCGCGACCAGATGGCGGTGCACGGTGCGACGATCGAGCTGACGCAGGCGGCGAAGGAGCTGCTCGCCGAGGAGGGCTACGACCCCGCCATGGGCGCGCGGCCGCTCCTGCGCGCGATCCAGCGGCTGATCGAGGACCCGCTCGCCGACTTCATCCTCGGCCGGGAGCTGGGCGAGGGCTCGACGATCGTCGTCGATCGCCGGGAGAACCCCGGTCCGGACGACCCCAAGGTCGAGATGCGCGTGATCGAGGGCGAGGTCCAGCCCGAGGCGGTCACGGTGCCGGCGGACGAGCCGGCCGACGCCGACGAGCACGAGTAGGCGCGTAGCTGCGAAAGAGGCGAGAGGGGCGTGGCTTCAGCCTCGCCCCTCTTCCTTTGGCCTCGCGCGCCGAGCCGGGGCGGGGTCGAAGCCACCCTGGCCAGGCCAGGTACGGCCAACCGTATGTCGCTCGCGCGCCGCGCGGTCTAGCCTGCCGTCCGTGCCGCCCGCATCCGCAGCCCCGCGCTACCGAGACGCCCTGCCGCAGCTCGAAGATGCCCTGTTCCTGACGGACGGCGGGCTCGAGACGACGCTCATCTTCCACGACGGCCACGACCTGCCGCATTTCGCCGCCTACGACCTCCTGACGCGCGACGGCGGCGAGGAGGCGCTGCGCCGGTACTTCGAGCCGTACGTGCACATCGCGCTCGAGCGCGGCGTCGGCATCGTGCTGGAGACGCCGACGTGGCGGGCCAACCCGGACTGGGCCGAGCTGCTCGGCCACTCGGGCGAAGCGCTCGAGGCCCTGAACCGGCGTGCGGTGGAGCTCCTCGTCGAGCTACGTGCGGGGTTCGAGACGGACTCGACGCCGATCGTCGTCTCGGGCTGCATCGGACCGCGCGGTGACGGCTACGTGGTCGGCGAGACGATGAGCCACGAGAGGGCAGCTGCGTACCACGGGGCGCAGGTCAGGACGTTCGCGGAGGCCGGCGCGGACCTCGTCACCGCCATCACGATGACGTACGCCGACGAGGCCCTCGGCATCGTCCGCGCCGCCGGCGCTGCAGGTTTGCCCGCGGTGATCTCCTTCACCGTCGAGACGGACGGTCGGCTACCGAGCGGCCAGCCGCTCGGAGAGGCGATCGAGGAGGTCGACGCCGGCTCCGATGGAGCGGCCGCCTACTTCATGGTCAACTGCGCGCACCCCTCTCACTTCTACGAGGTGCTCGAGCCGGGCTCGGAGTGGACGGCCAGAATCCGCGGCCTGCGTGCGAACGCCTCGCGGATGAGCCACGCGGAGCTCGACGAGGCGGAGGAGCTGGACATGGGCGACCCCGAGGAGCTCGCGCACGAGTACCTGGCGCTGCGGGAGCGGCTGCCGTCGCTCGCCGTGCTCGGCGGCTGCTGCGGCACCGACCACCGCCACGTCGACGCCATGAGCGCCGCCTGGCTGAGTTAGCTCGCGAGCGGGAATCCGCGAGAGCGGATTCCCGCCGCTCGGATCCCCGCCTGCGGCGGGGCACATCCCTGAAGGCGGCGGCTACGCCGCCGCAACTGCCTCATGCCGTGAACGGGAATCGTAGTCTTCCGAGACATGGAGATCCGGCACGCCGAGCCCGCCGACTACGGTCGCGTCATCGGGCGTGTCAACGCCTGGTGGGACGGACGTGACATGGCGCCGATGCTGCCGCGCCTCTTCTTCGTCCACTTCGAGGGCACGAGCTACGTCGTCGACGACGCGGAGGGGCAGCTCGCCGCCTTCCTGATCGGCTTCCTCTCGCAGACCGACCCCGACGAGGCCTACATCCACTTCGTGGGCGTCTCGCCCGAGCACCGCGGCGAGGGCCTCGGGAGGCAGCTCTACGAGCGGTTCTTCGCCGACGCCCGCGCCGAGGGGCGCAGACGGGTCAGGTGCGTGACGTCACCCGTCAACGAGGGTTCGGTCGCCTTCCACGAGGCGCTCGGCTTCACCTCCGAACGCGTTGCGCACGACTACGACGGCCCCGGTGAGGATCGGGTGCTGTTCGTGAAGACGCTGGTATAGCACGGCGCGCCGAGGCCGAACGAGCCTGTCCGCTACCGTCGGACGCGCCGTGTCGGGCCCGTTCCTCTCCACCGTCAGGCGGCCTCGTCGTCGAGCACGGAGGGCGCTGTTCGTCCTCGCGCTCGTCGCGGGGCTGGTGGCCGTCCTCGCCGTCGCGTTCGGGGCGATCGCGCTTCTCGAGCGCGACACGTTGCCGCGCGGAACGACGATCGCCGGCGTGGACGTGGGCGGGCTGACGGAGGAGCAGGCGCACACCGCGGTGGAGCGCGCCGCCTCCGCGCGCATGGCCGTCCCGATTCGTCTCGTCGGGCCGCACGGCGCTCTGGCGGCGACGAGCGGTCGCGAGCTTCGCGCGAGACCACTTGCCGAAGAGGCAGTCGCCGAGGCGGACGACGGAGGGTCGCTCGGCCGCGTGCTCGCTCGCGTGGGGCTTCGGAAAGGGCGGCAGGTGGAGCTCGGCTATCGCCTCGGTCCCGTCGCCGCGGCGAAGCTCGCCAACAGGCTCGACCACCGGTTCGGCGAGCCATGGCGCGATGCCCGGGTCGACGTCGCGGCAGGCTCGATCCGCGTTGTCGAGGCGCGTCCGGGGAGCGGCGTCGATCGGAAGGCGCTGCGCCTGTCGCTGCGCACGCTGCCGTCTAGGGTCGAGCTGCGGATCGTGACGGTCCGGCCTGCCGTGTCGACGCCCGAGGCGAGCTCGGCGGCGCGCCGGATCGAGCGGCTCCTCGAGGTTCCGCGACGCGTCCGGTTCCGCGACGCCGATGCGACGCTCACGCCGGGGCGGCTACGCTCGCTCGTCCGGACGGAGCCTGAGGACGGCAGCCTTGCGGTGATGCTCGATCCAAAGGGGCTCGGCGCCTCTCTGCGCGTCAGGCTCGGACGGTTCGAGGTCGCGCCGCGGGATGCGACCTTCGTGGTGGGCGCCGCCGGTGTCCGCGTCGTTCCGTCGCGGCCCGGCAAGACGCTGGACGTCGGCCGAATGGGGCGCTCGCTCGTCTCCGACCTGGCGTCCACGACCCATCTCGCCCGGTTCGCGTCGACGGCGCCCGGCGTCACGACCGAGGAGGCGGAGAAGCTGGACATCCGCGAGCGCGTCTCGGAGTTCACGACGTACTACTCGTGTTGCCAGCCGCGCGTCACGAACATCCAGCGCGCGGCGGAGATCCTCGACGGGACGATCGTCGAGCCCGGCGAGTCGTTCTCGCTCAACGACGCGCTCGGCAAGCGGACGGTCGAGAAGGGCTTCGTCTCGGCACCGCAGATCTTCGACGGGCGGCTCGAGGACGCGGTGGGGGGCGGGATCAGCCAGGTCGCGACGACGCTCTACAACGCCGCGTTCTTTGCCGGCGTGAAGCTCGTCGCCCACCGAGCGCACCAGTTCTACATCTCGCGCTACCCGATGGGGCGCGAGGCGACCGTGTCGTGGGGCGGGCCGGAGCTCGTCTTCCGCAACGACTGGCCGGCGGCGATCCTGATGAAGGTCGTTGCGACCGATTCGTCGATCACCGTTCGCTTCTACTCTCGGCAGCTCGGCCGCCGCGTGACGACCACCACGGGCGAGCCGTACGACCTCACGCCGCCCGAGACGATCCGGACGCTCAACTCGTCGCTCCCTCCGGGGACGAGCAGCACCGTTCAGTCGGCGGGCGAGTCCGGGTTCACCGTGCAGTACACGCGCAAGGTGTTCCGGGGGTCGAAACTCCGGCGCAACGAGCGCTACACCGTTCGCTACGACCCGCAAAACGCGATCGTCGAGGTCGGCCCGACGGCGAAGCCGAAGCCGCAGCGGAAGCCGCCGGCGGCGGCGCCCGAGAAGAAGCCGGCCGAGCGGCCGCCGACGAGCTGATCAGTCGCCGACGAAGGCGACGACCTGCGGGAGGCCCGGCGCGTACCCGTCGGTCGTGTCGACGGAGAGCGACGGCGCGTCGAATGAAATGCGCTCGAAGGTCCCGTAGACGTCCGTCCAGGCATCGAGGTCGTGGACGTGCCCGCCGACCGCGTGTGCAGGGCGGGCGGCGAGCCGCTGCCTGGCGCGCTCCCAGGCGACGGCGACATCCACCTCGCACTGGACGATCCGCAACTCGACGCGCTCGAGGAGCGGCTCGAGACCGTGCCGCCAGATCCGGTCCTGGAAGGCGGCCTCTACGACCAGGCTGACCTCCGCCTCCACGAGCACGCGGACGACGTCGAAGAACGCATCGAGTGTCCGCACGGTGAGCGGATCCCCGGCAGCGGCGACGAAGCCGGGACCGGCGGCATGAACCATGCCCTCCTTGATCTCGTCCCGGCACACGGCGGGGCATGGGATCAGCGGCGCCAGGGCATGGGCCAGCTGCGTCTTCCCCGACCCCGTCGGTCCGCTCACGACGATCAGCGTCGGCGTCGGCACCAGCGCGGACGCTACGACGCCGTCAGCGCCGTCGCAACTCGATCAGCACGTCGGCTGTGTCGTGGTCGACCTGGAGGGTCGTGTGCGTGATGTCGAACTCCGACTCCAGCCGGTGCTCGATCTCGCGCCGCAGGCCGTGGCAGTCCTCCCCGCGGCCGACCAGGACGTGCGCCGCGAGCGCGTCGAACCCCGACGTGATCCGCCACACGTGCAGGTCGTGGACGCTCGTCACCCCTGGGACGGAGACGATCGCGCGCGCGACCGCGGCGGCGTCGATGTCGGGCGGCGTCTCCTCCATCAGGATCGCGGTCGAGTCGCGGAGGACGCTCCACGCGCTCGCGACGATGAGCAGCGCGATCGCAATCGAGACGATCGGGTCGACGAGTGTCCAGCCGGTCGCGAGGATGACCACCGCCGCGATCAGGACGCCTGCGGAGCCGAGCAGGTCGGCGATGACGTGGCGGAACGCGGCCTCGACGTTCAGGCTCTCGCCCTCCGACCGCATCAGAATCAGGGCCGAGATCCCGTTCACGCCCAGGCCGGCGAGCGCGACGACCAGCATCCAGCCTCCGAGGATCTCCGGCGGATCCCGGAACCGCTGCACGGCCTCCCAGACGATCCAGCCGCTGACGAGCACGAGCGTGAGCCCGTTGACGAACGCCGCGAGGATCTCGGCCCGCTGGAAGCCGAAGCTCCGGCGGGGCGTCGACGGACGCGCCGCGAGCGTGAGAGCGACGAGGGCAAGGCCGATCGCGAACGTGTCGGACAACATGTGCCCGGCGTCCGCGAGCACCGCGAGGCTGCCCGTCAGGACGCCGCCGACGACCTCGACGACGGTGAAGGCGACCGTGAGCGCGAGCACGATCGCGAGGGCACGGCGCGAGGCACCGCGATGGTCGTGCGCGCCGTGCGTGTGGCCGTGCTCCACGCCTGGAGGATAGGCGCGACGGCTGCCGACAGGCCTGTAGCAGACCCGGCCCTTTCGTGTTGTCAAGATGGACAGGGTGACGTCTGACCCGTCGCCTACGATGGGTGCATGGCAAAGGTCGTCGTCCAGTTCAGCTGTACCGACTGCGGCGCGACCACGGGGCGCTGGCTCGGGAAATGTCCGGGCTGCGGCGCGTTCGGGACCCTCGTGGAGGAGCTCCACGGGCGGGACGGGCAGCCCGCGGCAAGCGCGCCGCGCACGCCGGAGCGGCTCGGAGACGTTCGGGTCGAGGAGGCGGCGAGAGTCTGTACCGGTGTGCCGGAGCTCGACCGCGTGCTCGGAGGCGGTCTCGTGCCCGCATCGCTCGTCCTGCTCGGCGGCGAGCCCGGCGTCGGCAAGTCCACGCTCCTGCTCTCGGCGCTCGGCGCCGTCGCGCGAGACGGGCGCCGTGCGCTCCTCGTCACCGGCGAGGAGTCGGTCGCGCAGGTGCGCCTTCGCGCCGAGCGACTCGGCGGCGCCGACGACGTGTCGATCCTGGCCGAGACGGAGCTCGAGGCCGTCTGCGCGACGCTCGAGAAGGAGAGGCCCGACGTCTGCGTGATCGACTCCGTGCAGACGCTGTACGCGAGCGAGCTGGCGTCTGCGCCCGGCTCTGTGGCCCAGGTGCGGGAGGCGGCCGCCCGCCTGCTCCGCGTCGCAAAGCGAAGCGGTGTCGCCACCGTCCTCGTCGGTCACGTGACGAAGGACGGGGCGGTCGCAGGGCCTCGCGTCCTGGAGCACCTCGTCGACTGCGTCCTCCAGTTCGAGGGCGATCGCTACCACGCGCACCGCGTGCTCCGGGCGGCGAAGAACCGGTTCGGCTCGACGAACGAGCTCGGGGTCTTCGAGATGACCGCGGCGGGGCTTGTCGGCGTCCCCGATCCGTCGGCGCTGTTCGGGCGCACGAGAGCCGGTGAGGTCGGTGCCGCGGTCGCGGTGGCGCTCGAAGGAACGCGGCCGATCCTCCTCGAGGTGCAGGCGCTCGTCTCGCGCACCGATCTCGCGATGCCGCGGCGGGTCGGGACGGGTGTCGACCCCAAGCGGCTCGCGATGATCGTCGCCGTGCTCGGCCGCCACGCCGGCGTCCCGCTCGGAGCGGCCGACGTGTTCGTCAACGTCGCCGGGGGCGTGCGGATCGACGAGCCCGGCGCAGATCTCGCCGTCGCGCTCGCCATCGCCTCGGCGGCTCGCGCCACGCCGTTGCGGGAGGGCATTGCCGCGTTCGGCGAGCTCGGCCTCACGGGTCGCCTCCGTACGGCCGCCCAGGCGGAGCGACGGCTGGAGGAGTGCGCAAAGCTGGGTGTCGAGGCGGTGGTGGCGCCGGACGGGACGGCCGTGATGGCCCGACGAGGGCCGCGCGTCGTCGCCGTCGAGACCCTCAGGCAGGCGCTCGGGGCCGCGCTCGAGCCGAACGCACGCGATTCGGAGGAGGGCTGACGAGTATGCGCGAGCTGTCCGTCCGGCACGCGCGTTCCGCGTGCATTTCGGCCGGTTTCGGGCCGTGGCTTCCGGTAGAATGGAACCATACGCCGGCCCCAAGAGCCGGCACTTTTCGTGAGTCAGGCGCATATCCAGACCGGACGACGGGAGGGCTCGAGGCGTGTTCGATGTCGGCGACAAGGTCGTGTATCCCCACCACGGCGCGGGGACGGTCGAGAAGAAGGAAGTCAAGCTCGTGCTCGGCGAGGAGCGCGAGTACCTGACGATCCGGATCCTCCACAACGAGATGACGGTCAACGTGCCCGTGGACAACTGCGACAAGGTCGGGCTGCGCGGCGTCATCGACCTCGAGATGGTGGAGGTCGTGCAGAAGGTCCTGCTCGGTGGATCGACCGAGATGCCGAAGAACTGGAACCGCCGCTTCAAGCACAACCGCGACAAGATGAAGACCGGCGACATCCTCGAGCTCGCCGAGGTCGTCCGGAACCTCGCCCTGCGCGACCACGAGAAGGGCCTCTCGACCGGCGAGAAGCAGATGTACGTCAAGGCGAAGAAGATCCTCGCGTCGGAGCTCATGTACGCGAAGGACCTCTCCGAGGACGACGCGCACGCCTGGCTCGAGGAAGTGCTCGCCAACCCCGCCAAGACGCGGCGGGCCAAGGCGAAGCCCAAGACCGCCGCCACCGCCACCGCCTAGTCGGGGCGGGTGCTTTCGCTGCGCGAAAGCACCAGACGACCCGCATCGCGCCCATGAGCATGTCCTCTAGTGCCTCCGGCGACGCCGGAGGCACCTGGGCGATCCTCGTCGCGGCAGGCGCCGGCGAGCGACTCGGGAGCGACCGCCCGAAGGCGTTCGCCGGTCTCGCCGGGCGACCGCTCCTCGCCGAGAGCCTCGAGCGGCTCGATGCGTCCGAGTGGATCGACGCGATCGTGGTCGCCGCGCCGCCCGGCTGGGAGGAGCCCGCGATCCTTCTGGCAGAGGAGCTCGTGGCATCGAAGGTCGCCGCCGTCGTCGCGGGAGGAGCGAGCCGGGCGGAGTCCGTCCGCATCGCCCTCGCCGAGGTTCCGGAGGATGCGCTCGTCGTGCTGGTCCACGATGCGGCGCGGCCGCTCGTCGACGACGCGATGATCGAGCGTCTGCTCGCGCGGCTCGCCGAGGGTGTCGACGGCGTCGTCCCGGGCGTCGCCATCGGCGACACGGTGAAGCGCGTCGTCGGGGGCATCGTCGCCGAGACGATCGACCGCGCCGCGCTCGTCGCGGTCCAGACACCCCAGGTGTTCGTCGGCGACCGCTTGCGTGACGCCTACTCGGGCGAGCTTGCGGACGCCACCGACTGCGCCTCGCTCGTCGAGCGAGCGGGCGGCCGGGTCGCCGTCGTCGCCGGCGACCTGCGGCTCGTGAAGGTGACGACGGCGGACGACCTCGAGCTCGTCACGCGGCTGCTCGAGGCGAAAGAAGGATGAGGCTCCGCGCGGTCTTCTTCGACGTGGGGGAGACCCTCGTCGACGAGGAGCGCTACTGGCGCGCGGTCGCGGAGGCGGCAGGGATCCGCCCGCATGTCGTCTGGGCCGCGCTCGGCATGACGATCGCGCGGAGCGAGGAGCACTGGGAGCTCTGGCGGCACCTCGGTGTCGAGCGCCCCTCCGGTGCCTGGGACTCGGTCGTCTACTCGACCGACGATCTGTACCCGGACGCGCTCGAGTGCCTCGAGCGACTGCGCGCAGCGGGGCTCGTCGTCGGCATTGCCGGGAATCAGACCGCAGCGCTCGAAGCATGGGCGCGCTCCGCCGAGCTTCCGATCGACATCGTGACCGGCTCCGCCAGCCTCGGCGTCCGCAAGCCCGACCAGGCGTTCTTCCAGCAGCTCGTCGACCTCGTCGGCGTCGGCGCGTCCGAGGTCGCGTACGTGGGCGACCGGGCGGACAACGACGCGGGACCGGCGCTCGCGGCGGGGCTCGTCGCCTTCCATCTTCGCCGCGGCCCGTGGGGGAGGCTCCAGCCGACCCCGGAAGGTGCGATCGCGATCGAGTCGCTCGCGGAGCTCCCCGGCGCGCTAGATGATTGAGTTCGTCGCGTGACGGCGCCCGAGCTTCGAATCGGTCTCGGCGTCGACGCGCACGCGTTCGGTGACGGGGTACCTCTCGTCCTCGGAGGCGTGACGATCGACCATCCGCGAGGCCTTGTCGGCCATTCCGACGGCGACGTGGTGGCGCACGCCCTGACCGACGCCCTGCTTGGTGCGGCCGGTCTCGCGGACATCGGCGCGCTCTATCCGTCGGATGACGAGCGGTATCGGGGCGCAGATTCGCTCTCGCTCCTGGCCGGCGCCTACGCGCAAGTGCGCGCAGCCGGATACGCGCTGGTCAACGTCGACTGCGTCGTGATCGGGCAGGAGCCGCGCATTGCGCCGCATCGCGACGAGATGCGGCGA
>DASUZN010000214.1:0-5277 GCA_036376855.1 Gaiella sp.
TCGCTCGCCGATCGCATCGCGCTGATGCGCGACGGGGAGATCGTCCAGGTCGGCACGTCGGAGGAGCTCTACTTCGCGCCGGCCGATCGCTGGGCCGCGGAGTTCCTCGGCGCGGGCAACCTCCTGCCGGGCCGGGCGAGCTCGGGCTCGGTGGAGACGCCGATCGGCGTCGTGCCCTGCAACGGCGAGGCCGGCGAGGTCGAGGTGCTCGTGCGCCCCGAACTCGTCGCGCTCGCTCCGCACCCGCACGGTGCGGGCGAGGTCGTCGCACGCGAGTTCCGCGGCCACGACGTCTTCTACCGCGTCCTCGTCGACGGAGTCGAGGTCGTGTCGCAGCGCCCCTCAAACGAGGTCGTCCCGCTCGGCGCGCGCGTCGAGGTCCGGCTGCACGAGGGTCGCGTCGGCATCCTCTCCTGAGTCTATGTAAGGTCGCCCTTACATGATGAATGTGGGTGGCCTGACAACAGGAGGACGCATGAGGGCGATCGGAGTGCTCGCAGCCCTGTTCGGCGCGCTCGCGCTCGCCGGCTGCGGAGGAGGCGACAGCGGCTCGGACGGCCCGCTCACGGTCTACTCGGGCCGCGAGGAGGAGCTCGTCGCACCGCTCTTCGAGAAGTTCACCGACGCGACGGGCATCGACGTCGAGGTGCGATACGGCGACTCCGCCGAGCTCGCCGCGACGATCGCCGAAGAAGGCTCGAACTCGCCGGCCGACGTGTTCTTCGCCCAGGACCCGGGCTCGCTCGGCGCTGTCGACGCGCAGCTCGAAGCGCTCCCCTCGAAGACGCTCGACCGCGTCCCCGAGCGCTTCCGCGACGCCGAGGGCCGCTGGGTCGGCACCTCGGGCCGCACCCGCGTGCTCGTCTACAACACGGAGCGGGTGTCGCACGGGGAGCTTCCGGGGTCGGTGCTCGAGCTGACGAATCCCGAGTGGAGAAACCGGGTGGGAATCGCCCCCACGAATGCCTCCTTCCAGGCGTTCGTCACGGCGATGCGACTCTCGCTCGGCGACGAGAGGACGCGGGAGTGGCTCGAGGGGATGAAGGCGAACGGCGCGCGGACGTACGAGAAGAACACACCGATCGTCGAGGCGGTCGCCGCGGGCGAGGTCGACGTCGGTCTCGTCAACCACTACTACCTCTCGCTCGTGAAGGAAGAGCAGCCCGACGCACCGATCGCGAACCACCTCTTCGAGGCCGGCGATCCGGGGTCGCTCGTCAGCGTCGCGGGCGCCGGTGTCCTCGGGAGCAGCGACCAGGCGGAGGACGCCGAGCGGTTCGTCGAGTTCCTCCTCTCCGACGAGGCGCAGCGGTTCTACGTCGAGGAGGCGGAGGAGAACGAGTATCCGCTCGTCGCAGGGATCGACCCGCCCGCAGGCCTCGTCCCGCTCGACGAGATCCACGGCCCCGACGTCGAGCTGACCGCCTTCGGCGCCGAGCTCTCGTCGACCGTGGAGCTGCTCCGCACGACGGGCTGGCTGTCGTAGTGGCGGCCGCCGGCAGGCGGCCGCCACTCGCGCTCGCGGTCCTCGCGGGCGCAGTCGTCGCGCTTCTCCTGCTGCCGCTCGCCTACCTGGTGCTCCGGGTCGCGGACGGCGGCGGGAGGGCGCTCGATGTGCTCTGGGACCGCTCGACCCTGCGACTCGTCGTCGACACGGTGCTCCTCGTCGTAGGGGTCGTCGCCGCCGCGATCGTCGTCGCCGTGCCGACCGCGTGGCTCGTCACCCGCACCGACCTTCCCGGGCGTCGCGTGTGGGCCGTCGCCGTGACGCTTCCCCTCGTGATCCCGAGCTACGTGGCTGCGTTCTGCCTGCTGGGCTTCTTCGGCGAGCGCGGACTGCTCCAGCAGGCGCTCGGCGTCGAACGGCTGCCCGACCCGACCGGTTACTGGGGCGCCGTCGCGGCGCTCACGCTCTCCACGTACCCCTACGTCTTCCTCCTCGCCCAGGCGGCGCTCCGCGACCTCGACCCGGCGCTCGAGGAGGCCGCACGCGGACTCGGCGTCTCCCGGCTGCGGTCGCTCGCGCGGGTGACGCTGCCGGCGATCCGTCCGTCGGTCGCGCTCGGCTCGCTGCTCGTCGCGCTCTACGTGCTCTCGGACTTCGGCGTCGTCTCGCTGATGCGCTACGACTCGCTCACCCGCGCGATCTACGTCCAGTACAAGAGCCTCTTCGACCGGACGCCCGCAGCGGTGCTCGCGCTCGTCCTCGTCGGGCTGACGGCGATCGCGCTCGTTTTCGAGCTCCGCGCCCGGACGCGCGGACGGCTCTGGCGCACAGGCCCCGGCGCGGCGCGCCGGGCGAGGCCGGTCGAGCTCGGCGCGGCCCGCTGGCTCGCCGTCACTTGGTGCGGGCTGGTCACAGGGCTGTTCCTCGTCCTGCCCGCGGGCGTCCTCCTCTACTGGCTCGGCCGCGGGATCTCGAACGACCGCCGCGTCGTCGTACCGTGGGACGAGGCCGTGCACTCGCTCGGCGCGTCGGCGCTCGCCGCCCTCGTCACCGTCGCGGCGGCGATCCCGGTCGCGGTGCTGGTCCACCGCTATCCCGGCCGGCTGGCCCGCGTGCTCGAGCGGCTCTCGTACGCCGGCAACGCGCTTCCCGGCCTCGTCATCGCGCTGTCGCTCGTCTTCTTCGCGGCGCGCTACGCCTCACCCGTCTACCAGACGCTCGCGCTGCTCGTCTTCGCGTACGCGGTCCGTTTCTTCCCGCTCGCGCTCTCGGGTCTCGATACCGGGCTCGCTCGCGTCGGCCCTCGCGCGGAGGAGGCGGCGAGAGGACTCGGCCGAGGCCCGCTCGCAACGGCCTGGCTCGTCACCGTCCCGCTCGTCCGCTCCGGCGCGCTCGCGGGCGCGGCGCTCGTCTTCCTGTCGGCGATGAAGGAGCTGCCCGCGACGATCCTGCTGCGGCCGATCGGGTTCGACACACTCGCGACCGAGATCTGGGGCGCGACGCAGGTCGGCGCCTACTCGAAGGCCGCGGTTCCCGCGCTCCTGCTCATCGTCCTCTCCGCGCCGGTGCTCTGGCTCGTCCACGGCGACCGCGGCAGGCTGGCGGAATCGGGCGGGTAGACTCGCCTGCATGGCGGGGCACGGGCATTCGGTCGACGAGTACCTCGAGGTCATCTACTTCCTCGCCTTCCCGATCGGCGAGTACCGCCCGGCCGGCGAGAGCGCGATCGCCTCGCGCGTGGCCGAGATGCTCGGCGTCTCGCGCGCCTCGGCCGGCGAGATGCTGAAGCGGCTCGAGACGGAGGGCCTCGTCGAGCGCGGGGAGCAGAAGGAGGCGATCCTGACGGCGGCGGGCATCGAGCGGGCCGAGAAGGTCGTCCGCAAGCACCGGATCATCGAGCGCTTCCTCACAGACTTCATGGGCTACACCGCCTCGGAGTCGCACGTCCACGCGGACGAGATGGGCGACACGTTCACCGAGGACATGATCGAGCGCATCTACGAGCGCCTCGGCCGGCCCGACCGGTGCCCGCACGGCTGGCCGGTCGATCCCGACGTCGAGCAGACCGAGAACGAGGGGCTCGTCGCGCTCGCCGAGCTCGCACCCGGCCAGCGCGGTGAGATCGTGCGCCTCGCGGAGCACGACGGCGACCTGCTCCACTGGTTCTACGACGAGGGCTTCGTCCCGGGCTCGAACGTCGAGATCCGCGAGGCGCAACCGGCGGCCGGCCAGCTCAAGGTCGTGCTCGGGAGCGACGAGCGTGCCATCGCCGAGAAGGCCGCGCAGGGCCTGTACGTCCGCCTGGCGGCGTAGAGCCGCTCAGACCGCTGCGGGAGCCGCGACGCCGGCGGCGGCGCGGAGCGCGTCCGCCTTGTCGATGCGCTCCCACGTGTAGTCGGCCGAGTCGGTACGGCCGAAGTGGCCGTAGGCGGCCGTCTTCCTGTAGATCGGGCGGCGAAGGTCGAGATCGCGGACGATCGCGCCCGGCCGGAGATCGAAGTGCTCCGACACGAGCTCGGAGATCCGCTCGTTGGAGAGGCCGTCGGCCTCGGTCCCGAACGTGTCGACGAGGACGCTCATCGGATGCGCGACGCCGATCGCGTAGGCGACCTGCACCTGGCAGCGATCGGCGAGGCCTGCCGCGACGACGTTCTTCGCGACGTGGCGCGCCGCGTACGCGGCCGAGCGGTCGACCTTGGTCGGGTCCTTGCCGGAGAAGGCACCGCCGCCGTGCGGGGCCGCGCCGCCGTAGGTGTCGACGATGATCTTGCGGCCCGTCAGGCCCGTGTCCCCCATCGGCCCCCCGACCACGAACTTGCCCGTCGGGTTGACGAAGAAGAAGTCCTTGGCGCCCAGCCGCGACGCGTCGAAGAGGTCGCGATAGTCTGCGTGCAGGATCGGCTCGACGACGTGCTCGAGCAGATCGGGCTTGATGAGCGTCTCTGCGTCGAGCCCGTCGCGGTGCTGCGTCGAGACGAGCACGCGCTCGATCTCGACGGGGCGCTGGATCCCGTGCTCGTCGATCTCGTAGCGCACGGTCACCTGGGTCTTGCCGTCCGGCCGCAGGTACGGGAGCACGTCCGCTTTTCGCACGGCGGCGAGGCGCTTTGCGAGCTTGTGCGCGAGCATGATCGGGAGCGGCATCAGCTCCTCGGTCTCCCGCGTCGCGTAGCCGAACATCATCCCCTGGTCGCCCGCGCCGATCCGGTCGATCGGGTCGGTGTCTCCGTGCTGGGCCTCGAACGACTCGTCGACGCCCTGCGCGATGTCGGGCGACTGCTCGTCGATCGCCACCATCACGCCGCACGTCTCCGCGTCGAAGCCGTACTTGGCGCGCGTGTAGCCGATGTCCGCGATGGTCTCGCGCACGATCGAGCGGACGTCGACGTACGTCTCGGTCGTCATCTCGCCCGCGACGACCACGAGGCCGGTCGTGACGAGCGTCTCGCAGGCGACCCGGCCCTCGGCATCGTCCTTCAGGACGGCGTCGAGGACGGCGTCCGAGATCTGGTCGGCGACCTTGTCGGGATGCCCCTCGGTGACCGACTCGGAGGTGAACTGGAACGTGCGCGCGCTCATCGGGTCGAACCTTAGCCAGGATCCCGCGGCACGCCAGCCGGGGTCACTCGACCGTGGGGTCGCGCTCCATCAGGCGTGCGGCGAGCTCGGTGAGGGGGATCCCGTCGAGGACGGCGCAGACGCCCTCGGTGATCGGCATCTCGAACTCGAGTGAGTGCGCGAGGTCGCGGAGCACCGGCGCCGTCGTCAGACCCTCGACCACCATCCCGATCTCACGGGCCGCCTCGGCCGGAGTCGCGCCCTGCGCGACG
>DASUZN010000215.1:0-3251 GCA_036376855.1 Gaiella sp.
TGACCGGGGCGCTCGAGCGGATCTGGGAGGTCGTGCGCGGGCTCAACCGGCACGTCGAGACCACCGCGCCGTGGCGACTCGCGAAGGACGACGCGCGCGCCGACGACCTCGACCGGGTCCTCTACGACCTCGTCGACGGGCTCCGAGCCGTGGCGGTCGCCCTCGCCTCCTACGTCCCGGAGACCTCGGCGCGGATCCTCGAGGCACTCGGGCAGCCGCCGACGCTCGACTGGGCGGAGGTTGCCTACGGCCACGCACGCGCCGTGGAGGGTCTCGGGCCTGCCGAGCCGCTCTTCCCGCGCATCGACGAGCCGACGCTGGCCGCGTGACCGACTCGGCAGCGTCGCGTCCCACGCGCTCGTGCGCGTCACCTCCTGCGATCGCCGCGCCATGAGCGACGCCCCCGAAAGGATCCTCGTCGCGGTTGCCTGGCCGTATGCGAACGGCCCTCGTCACATCGGCCATGTTGCGGGGTTCGGCGTGCCCGCAGACGTCTTCGCCCGCTACCACCGGCTGAAGGGAAGCGATGTGCTGATGGTGAGCGGGACGGACGAGCACGGGACGCCGATCATGGTTGCCGCGGATAGGGAAGGGGTCTCCCCGAGGGAGCTCGTCGACCGTAACAACGAGGTGATCCGGGACGACCTGCGCCGGCTGGGGCTCTCGTACGACCTGTTCACGCGCACGACCACCGCGAACCACCACCACGTCGTTCGCGACGTGTTCCGCACCCTTTACGACCAGGGGTTTCTCGTCGAGCAGACGACGGTCGGAGCATTCTCCGCAGCGACCGGTCAGACACTTCCCGATCGGTACATCGAGGGGACCTGCCCGATCTGCGGGTACCCCGAGGCGCGCGGCGACCAGTGCGACAACTGCGGGAACCAACTCGACCCGCAGGACCTGCTCGAGCCTCGCTCGAAGGTCGACGGACAGCCGCCGGTGTTCGAGGAGACGACACACCTCTTCCTCGACCTTCCCGCGTTCCGCGACAGGCTCAGGGCGTGGATCGAGCAGCAGACGCACTGGCGCCCGAACGTTCGCCGGTTCTCCCTCCAGCTGCTCGACGAACTGCGGCCGCGTGCAGTCACACGCGACCTCGACTGGGGAGTGCGCGTACCGGTCGCCGGCTACGCGGAACGCGCGGACAAGCGCATCTACGTCTGGATCGACGCAGTGGTCGGATACCTCTCCGCGTCGGTCGAGTGGGCTGCGAACAGGGGCGAGCCCGATGCATGGCGCCTGTGGTGGCAGAGCCCGGAGGCGCGCCACTACTACTTCATGGGCAAGGACAACATCGTCTTCCACTCCGTTATCTGGCCGAGCCAGCTTCTCGGCTATGGGAGCGGAGGTGAGCTGGGCGCTGGACGCGGGTCGCTGGCACTCCCGCACGACGTCGTGGCGAGCGAGTTCCTCACGATGGAGGGACGACAGTTCTCGACGAGCAGGAGCGTCGTCATCCTCGTGGGTGACTTCCTCGATCGCTACAGCGCGGACAGCCTTCGTTACTACCTGACGGCGGCCGGACCCGAGACGCACGACACCGACTTCACGTGGAGCGAGTTCGTCCGACGCAACAACGACGAGCTGGTCGCGACGTGGGGGAACCTCGTGAACCGGACGCTGCAGAGCGCATACCGACACTTCGGAGTGGTTCCCGAGCCGGCGGGGCTCGAGGAGGCGGACACCGCGCTGATCGAGGACGTGGGGGCGGGCATTGCAACGGTCGGAGCGGCGATCGAAGCGGCGCGCTTTCGCGCGGCGCTCGCGGAAGCGATGGCGCTCGCGGCCGGCGTGAACCGCTACGTGAGCGGCCAGGCGCCGTGGGCCGCGCTCGAATCCGACCCCGCGCGGGCGAGGACGATCCTCTACGTCGCCCTCCGCTGTATCGACAGCCTCAAGATCCTGTTCACGCCGTTCTTGCCGCACAGCTCGCAGCAGCTGCACGAGCTGCTCGGATACGAGGGTTGGATCGCTGGGCCGCTCACGTATCAGCTGGTCGACGAGGCCGGGCACGGGCCGCACACGGTGCTCACGGGCGACTACGCGTCCTGGATCGGGCGCTGGGAGCCGAGCCGGCTCGAGCCCGGGCAGCGTCTCCGAAAGCCGTTCCCGCTGTTTGCGAAGCTCGATCCGGCCGTCGTCGTCGCCTCCGAGCTGGCGCGCATGGAAGGGTCGGCGGCCGCGTGATCGATACGCACGCGCACCTCGACGCGTGCGACGAGGATGCGGGGGAGCTGCTCGCTCGCGCACGCGCAGCGGGCGTGACGCGCGTCGTCACGATCGGGACCGGGATCGAGTCCTGCCGTGCCGCGCTCGCGATCGCCGACGCGCACGAGGGCGTCACGGCGGCGCTCGGCATCGACCCGCATCAGGCCGCGACGGGCGAGGCCGAGCGGATCGACGAGCTCCGCGAGCTGCTCACCCGACCGTCGGTCGTCGCGGTCGGCGAGACGGGGCTCGACGGGCACTACGGCGCCGACACGCTCCGGGAGCAGCGTCTGCTGTTCGAGGCGCAGCTCGCGCTTGCCGAGGCACTCGGGCTGCCGGTCGTGATCCACAGCCGCGCCGCGAGTGTCGAGACCGCCGCAGCGCTGGCGCTGTTTCCCGGGACGGTCGTCCTCCACTGCTTCTCGGAGCCCGACTTGCTCGATCCTGCGCTCGAGCGTGGGTACTACGTCTCGTTCGCCGGCAACGTGACGTACCCGAAGGCCGATGCACTCCGAGAGGCGGCGAAGCGCGTCCCGGCGGACCGGGTTCTCGCCGAGACGGATAGCCCCTACCTGGCCCCGCAACCCGTCCGCGGCCGGCGCAACGAGCCTGCGAACGTGATCCACACGCTCGCCGTCCTGGCGGCCGAGCGTGAGGAGACCGCCTCGGAGCTCGAGCGCCGCATCGAGGAGAACGCGGATCGCGCGTTCGGGCTCGGTCGCGCGTGACGTCCGTCAGCCCGAAGAAGGCACTCGGCCAGCACTTCCTGGTCGATCGCAACCTGCTCGTCGTCATCGAGCGACTTGCGAATCTGTCGTCCGGCGACGTGGTGCTCGAGGTCGGGCCCGGTCTCGGCGTGCTCACGACGTTCCTCGCCGACCGGGTGCGGCACGTCCACGCGATCGAGCTCGACCGGCGGCTCGAAGCGCCGCTCGGCGACACATTGGACGGTCGCACCAACGTCGAACTCGTGTTCGGGGATGCGCTACCGTCGACCTCGGCGCGCTCGAGCCCCCGCCGTCGAAACTCGTCGCGAACCT
>DASUZN010000216.1:0-3017 GCA_036376855.1 Gaiella sp.
ACCGCCGCTCGGCCCGATGCCAGTCGTCCAGGTACCGCGTCCGGGCAGCGTCCGAGAGGGGCTGGATGTCGAGCTCCTCGTGGCGCCTCTCGCGGTCCGAGAGCTCGCGCTCGCCCTTCCGGCGCGATCCGGCCGACTCGAGCGTGCGGTCGTACTCGGGGCCGAACTGCTCCTGCAGCGCCGTCCGTCTCCGCGCGCGAGCGTACGACCACGCAGCGAGCGCGGCGACGACGAGCACGATCACAGCGGCGATCAGAATCCACAACACGACGTCCATGCCGGTTCCTCCCTTGTCGAGACGAGGTCCCGGTACCCGACGGGCGTGGTCGGCAAACGATCGGCGGTCGGAACACCTCAGTCGAACGCCGCCAGCGCCGCCTCCCTGGCCGAGCGCATGGCGTACGCTCGGTCGACGGCGTTGACGATCGCACGGAGCGACGCCGTGACGATCGACGGATGGATGCCGACACCCCAGAAGGCCTCGTCGTCGACGTCCGCCTCGACGTAGGCGGCGGCGGTCGCGTCCTCGCCCTTCGACATCGCGTGCTCGTGGTATTCCCGCACGTCGATCTCGATGCCGAGCCGCTGCTCGAGCGCGTGGACGAGAGCCGCGATCGGCCCGTTTCCCTCGCCGGTCACGACGACCCCTTCGCCGTGGTCGCGCATCCGCGCGGCAAGGCGGTCGCCGTCCTCGCCGCTCTCGTGCGTGTACGAGACGAGCGCGAACGGCTCGACCACGCCGAGGTAGTGCGCCTCGAAGGCGGCCATCAGCTCGTCGGGCGTCAGCTCGCCGCCGCGGGCGTCGGTGATCGCCTGCACCTTCTGCGCGAAGTCGACCTGCAGCCCGCGCGGCAGGTCGAGATGGTGCTCGGTGCTCATCAGGTAAGCGACGCCGCCCTTCCCCGACTGCGAGTTGACCCGGATGATCGCCTCGTAGTCGCGCCCGACGTCCTTCGGGTCGAGCGGCAGGTACGGAACGTCCCAGGCGTCCGAGCCGGAGCGCTCCTGCGCGTCCATGCCCTTCTTGATCGCGTCCTGGTGCGAGCCGGAGAACGCCGTGTAGACGAGCTCGCCGACGTACGGGTGGCGCGGATGGACGGGCAGCTCGTTGCACTCCTCGACGATGCGGCGGGCCTCGTCGAGTTCCGCCAGGTCGAGTCCGGGGTCGACCCCCTGCGTCAGCAAGTTGAGGGCCAGCGTGATCAGGTCGACGTTGCCCGTACGCTCGCCGTTGCCGAAGAGGCAGCCCTCGACGCGCTCGGCGCCGGCCATCAGGCCCAGCTCGGCCGTGGCGACGGCCGTGCCCCGGTCGTTGTGCGGATGGATCGAGAGGATCGCCGCGTCGCGGTGCGTGAACTTCCGGATGAACCACTCCATCCGGTCCGCGTACACGTTCGGCGGGAACGCCTCGACCGTCGTCGGCAGGTTGACGATCATCTTCTCGTCCGGCGTCGGCCCCCACTCCTCGGCGACGGCCTCGCAGATCTCGAGTGCGTAGTCGAGCTCCGTGTGATGGAAGCTCTCCGGCGAGTACTGGAAGACGATCTTCGCGGTCGTCCGGCCGGCGAGCTCCTTGCAGAGCTCGGCGCCGCGCACGGCGAGATCGGTGATCCCGTCGCGGTCGAGCCGGAAGACGATGCGCCGCTGCGTCTCCGACGTGGAGTTGTAGAGGTGGACGATCGCGCGCTCGGCGCCCTCGACCGCCTCGAACGTGCGCTCGATCAGCTCCGGGCGTGCCTGCGTGAGGACGGCGATCGTCGTGTCGCCCGGGATCACGCCCTCCTCGACCAGCGCGCGGCAGAAGTCGAAGTCTGCCTTCGACGCGGCGGGAAACCCGACCTCGATCTCCTTCACGCCGAGGCGTACGAGGAGATCGAAGAACCGGCGCTTGCGCGTCGCGTCCATCGGGTTGACGAGCGCCTGGTTCCCGTCGCGGAGGTCGGTCGAGCACCAGGTCGGAGCGCGATCGATCACGGCGTCGGGCCAGGTGCGGTCGGGCAGGTCGACGGTGGCGTAGGGGCGGTAGCGGTGAAAGGGCATCGGCATGGGATCTCTCCTCGGCGAAGACGGACTGCTCCCGGCGGTGTGCGGAGCACGGCGGCTGTATGTGCGTTCGCTCGCTCCCCCTACCGGGGAAGGAGAAGCAGACCGAGCGAGAGGATCGGGGTGGGCTCGGTCCGCCGGGACATGACGCCACCGTATCCGAGCGGCATCGGCACCGCAACGGGGTAGGGTCGGCCGATGCAGGTCGTCTACCGCCTCCTCGGCCCATTGGAGGCGGATGTCGACGGGCGGGAGGCTCTGCTCGGCGGCCCCAAGCAGAGATCGACCCTCGCGCTCATGCTCTGCCATCCCGGCACGGTCGTGCCCGCATCGCGCCTCCTGGACGGCCTCTGGGGCGACGACCCGCCGGCGACCGCCGCGAACCTCGTCCAGGGGTACGTCTCGGGGCTCCGCAAGGCGCTCGGACGGGACGCGATCGAGACCCGCGGCCGCGGTTACGTCGTCCATGTCACCCAGGGCACGCTCGACCTCGAGCGGTTCGAGCGGCTCGCGCACGAGGGATCGCAGGCGCTCGAGCGGGACGATCCCGCACGGGCCGCCGACACCCTCTCCGAGGCGCTTCTCCTCTGGCGGGGGCCGGCGCTTGCCGACCTCGCGGACGAGCCGGCGCTCGCGGCGGTCATTGCGCGGCTAGAGGAGCTGCGGGTCCTCGCGCTCGAGCGGCGGCTGGAGGCGGAGCTCGCCCTCGGGCACCACGCCGACGTCGTTGCCGAGCTAGAGGGGCTCGTGGCGGAGCATCCGCTCCGCGAACGGCCCCGCGGGCTCCTGATGACCGCGCTGTACCGGTCGGGGCGCCAGGCCGAAGCGCTCGAGGCCTACCGCAGCGCCCGGGCGATGCTGGTGGGTGAGCTCGGCATCGAGCCGGGCGCGTGGCTGAGCGAATTGCACGCCGCGATCCTCCGCCAGGACCTTGAGCTCGCCCATCCGCTCCCGGGGCGCGAGCGGGTGTCGGG